>NZ_JBJEEL010000063.1:0-6125 GCF_051873035.1 Limosilactobacillus sp. | reverse complement strand
GTTTTTTATTTACCACCAACTGGGTGGCTAACTTCATTCTATAATCTACCAAAATAATAAAACCAACCCTTTATCGTAAAAGTTTACTAAAAAAAACATTGACAAGTTTAGTGAAAGCGCTTAACATAATGACTGTAAGCAATTATTTATATTTCGTAGAAAAGGGGAGTCAATAATGGATAAGCAAGAGCCACACAAGGTTCGCTCTCGTCTCGCATATTCACTCGGGGCGTTTGGACACGATGCCTTCTTTGCATTACTTTCTACTTACTTTATGATGTACGTTACTGGTCACCTGTTTACGTCCAGTGACAAGCACTTTGATAACCGGATGGTCGGGTATGTTACCATGATCATCATGATTCTCCGGATCGTTGAATTACTGATCGACCCACTGATCGGTAACGCTATCGACCGGACGAATACCAAGTGGGGGAAGTTTAAGCCATGGGTTGTTGGCGGTGGTGTTATTTCTGCCGTCCTCCTGGCCGCATTGTTCACGCCACTAGGTGGTTTGAACGTTTCTAACCCATTCATGTACCTGATTGTCTTTGCCATCATCTACATCATCATGGATGTCTTCTATTCCTTCAATGATGTTGGTTTCTGGTCAATGATTCCAGCGATGTCATTCGATTCACACGAACGTGACAAGATCGCTACCTTTGCCCGGGTTGGTTCAACCATTGGTGGTCAGATCATCGGTTTTGTCATCATGCCGATGGTTCTGTTCTTCTCCGTTAAGCAAAACGGTGGTACCGGTGATGACCGTGGTTGGTTCATCTTTGCCGTGATCGTTGCTGCCATTTCCGCCATTACCGCGGTCGGTGTGGGGATGTTCACCCACGAACGGAAGTCACTGCTGCGTGAAAACAAGGAACAGACTAAGTTAAAGGACATTTTGCACATCCTGGTTAAGAATGACCAACTGTTGGCCATTGCGATGTCCTACCTGTTCTTCACTACTGGTCAAACGCTGTTGAACAGTTTTGAACTGTACTACTTCACTTATGTTCTTGGTAATTCGAAGGCCTTCTCAATCCTGGGTGGTCTGAACACGGTTGTCGGGGTTATCTCCGTCTTCGCCTTCCCACTATTCTCAGGTAAGATTGGTCGTCACAAGCTCTTCTATGGTGCCGCAACCATTGAAGTTATCGGTGCCTTGATCTTCGCCTTTGCCGGCAAGTCATTAGCACTGGTTCTGCTCGGTGCCGAATTATTCTTCATCCCACAACCGATTATCTTCTTGGTTGTTCTGATGACGATTACCGACTCTGTTGAATATGGTCAATTGAAGCTGGGTCACCGTGATGAATCATTGACCCTGTCAATTCGGCCACTGCTTGATAAGTTCGGTGGTGCCGTTGCCAACGGTGTTGTTGGTGCCGCTACCGTTGCCGCTGGTATGACTGGTGGTGCTACTGCCGCTACTGTTACTGCTCACGGTGTCAGCATCTTCAAGATTTACATGTTCTTAATTCCAATTGCCTTAATCCTGGTTGGTATTATTATCTTCGCCCTTAAGGTTAAGTTGGATGAAACTTCCCACGCTAAGATCGTGGCTAAGCTGGAACAAACCTGGGGTAAGCACCTGGGCGAAGAAGGTAACGACCAAGCCGCTGCCGAACCAGCACCACAACCACAACCTGGTGTTACCGATATTCCAGCACCCGTTGCTGGTACCCTGGTTAACCTAAAGGATGTCAGCGATCCGGCCTTTGCTGAAGGTAAGATGGGCCAAGGATTTGCGATCAAGCCATCCGATGGTAAGGTTTACGCACCATTCGCTGGTACGGTTCGGGCAACCTTCTCAACCCGGCACGCCGTTGGTTTAGTTTCCGACAACGGAATTGCTCTGTTGATCCACATCGGGATCGACACTGTCAAACTCCACGGTACTGGTTTTGTAACCTACTTCACCAAGGGACAACACGTTGAAAAGGGCCAAGAACTGATGGAATTCTGGGACCCAACGATTAAGAAGGCTGGACTGGACGATACGGTTATTGTTACCGTTACGAACAGCGAAAGCTTCAACTTCGACCTGTTAGCCAAGGCCGGTGACCAAGTCACGGTTAAGGATGACGTCTTGAAGGTTACTAAAAAGGAAAATGACTAGGCTTAACCTAACCATTTAACCCGCAGATAAAAAAGAGGAACGCGACTACAATTAGTCGCGTTCCTCTTTTTAGTTTAGCCTATCCCCACACTTCATTGGCAATGTCCTTAATTAGCTTAACTTTTGCCCACTGCTGGTCCTCCGTTAATACGTTTCCTTCCTCGGTGGATGCAAAGCCACACTGGGGACTTAAACATAACTTATCTAGCGGATGATATTGGGCAGCTTCGTGAATCCGCTTGATGATTGTCGCACGGTCTTCTAATTGTCCCGATTTCGAGGTCACCAGCCCCAACACAACGTACTTATCATCCGGTACTGCGGCCAGGGGCTCAAAACCACCCGCCCGGTCCGAATCATATTCCAAGTAAAAGGCCGTTACATTTTCCTTGGTAAATAACGGGTCAGCAATCGGACCGTAACCACCCGTTGCCGCCCAGGTGGAATGGTAGTTTCCCCGGCAATCGTGTGTATTAATAACCAGGTCGGCCGGCTGGGCGGCAATGACCGCATTATTTAACTCCACCGACTGCTGTTCTAACTTTTCCAGCTGTTGAACATCGAAGCCCGCCGTTTTAATATGCTCAGGATGCTGAGCAAAGTCGGCAAAGGTTGACCAGGTACAGTCATCAAGTTGCAGTGTTCGACAGCCGGCAGCATATAAGTCAGCGATCACCTGGCGGTAGGCAGTTACCAGGTCGGCCGCAAAACCATCGAACGAGGGGTAATGTTCCTTAACACTCGGGATATTTTCGGGCCGCAGGAATTCAAAAAAGGCCTGGGCCGGCGACGGAATAGTTTGCTTTACCTGGATTCCTGCACTGACGTGGTCCTGAGTAAAGCGAAAGTGGTTGACGAAGGGGTGGTCTTCACCACTCACCTTACCGGTAACCTTGGCCGTTTCTGCACGGGTTGTTTCGTCATGAAACCCATACCCCGCCTGGGCCAGTGACTTATCAATCCCGTGAAGGCCCCAAATAAAGTCAAGGTGCCACCAGCTACGACGAAATTCGCCATCAGTCACGGCCCGGAGTCCAGCCGCCTCCTCCTTTTTAATCAAATCAATAATAGCCTGGTCCTCAACTGCCACCAGTTCTTGGTGATCTAGTTGGCCCGCCTGGTATTTGGCCCGCGCCGCCTTTAATTCCTGCGGCCGCAGGAAACTACCAACAATATCAAAACGGAATGGGGAAACGGTTCGCTTAGTAAATTCAGTCATTATAAGGACTCCCTTCGTAAATAAAAAACGTCCCTAGGGCTAATAATCCATTAGCTCTAGGGACGCTTGACAATAACTATCAATAGCGTGTTACCACCCTATCTTCGACCCGACCTCACGACCAGGTCCTCGGCAGGTACTCCGTAGAATACCCCGGTACGATAACGTGTACCAGCCCGTAAGCCGCTTGCTCAACGCTCACAACTTCCATCGCTCCAAGACCATCTTCATTGTGGTAACCAACACTGCCTCTCAGCCTACGCAGTTCTCTGGAGAAGGCTCCTCACAATTACTCATCTCTTCTTTGCGGTTATTTAATTGCTTGTCCAGTATACTATTATAATTTTCTAATCATGTCAACATATATTTTTAATTTTGCAACAGCTTACTGGTCCCCGTTGATCGTCCCCTGCTCCTCACGGTAACCACCAAAGTAAGCGTGGTACAACTGACTATTGAGGGCCCGGAGCTGGGAATAAGAAAGGTTGTTGGCGAATAACATGATTGTCCGTTTTTGCTGGTAATTACTATACAGCGTGCATGAGTACCCCGCCAAATAGCCATTTGCATGTAGGTACGGCGGTTCGATATAGGTTCCCCCAAAGTAGGTTTCCGTCCCTGGTCGGCCCGCGTGCGCAATAAACTGGCTCAATCGGGCCGGATCATCAAGTAATACCCGGTTATAAAACTGCCAGTAAGCGCGAGGGGTACAAAAGATATCTCCCGCCCCTAGTTCTGGTGACATCGCTAGTTGTAGTCGATGCCAGTTGCTTTTTCCGGCAACGATGGCGGCCATTGACTGGCGGCGGACCTGGTCATAAAAGCGGACGCTAACGCCAGCTGGACGTAAAACATGGTCCGTCAGGTAGCTCCGGTAAGACTGGTGACTTACCCGCTGGACAACCGCCGCCAGGAGCATAAAGTCCAGATCGGTATAGTGCCAGGTAAACTGCCCGGTTGACCGGCAGCCCGTTAGTGCATACTGTAATTGGGCCTGCTCGCCCCGCAGCGGCCGTTTTAAGGGCCGGGGCTGGTTGACTAGTCCACTTGTATGCATCATCATCCGGGCGACCGTTACCTGCCCCGCCAGTGGGATATTGGGGAAGAAGTCACTAAGGGGGGTCGTTAACTGCAGTTGCCCCGCCTGAATTAACTGTTCAACCGCAATTCCGGTCATTAATTTTTGAAAGGAGGCCACCGGGAATAAGTGATCAGCCCTAACGACTGGCTGGTGAATAGAACTCTGCCGGTGACTAATAACATGTGGTCGACTAGCGGTCCCGTTTACCAGGGCGACCCCATTAACGTTATTTTTACGAAGGACTCGCTGGAGGCGGTTATCCGTGGACTGGCTAGCCGCCCGGGCTGGTACCGTTATTCCCAATCCCCAGCAGGTAACCAGTCCAACTATTACCCACCGGTACCATTTAGCTTTTATCATTTTCTCATCATCCTGGATAGCATCAGATCAGGCTTTAAAATAAGGAAGAGGCTGAGAAACTCCCAGCCTCATTGGTTAAAAAACTAACCACGATTACTTTTGTTGGTCAACTTCGGTCCGGACAACCAGGACATCAACCGGGGCATTCCGCTTGACGTATGATGTAACAGAACCCATAACCGCCCGTTGCATCCGGGAAAGACCGCTAGCACCGATCATAATCAGGTCATTGTGGTGGTCGTGGATAAAGTCAAAGGAAATAATCGTCTTTGGATTACCCAGCCGAATGTGGATATCCATATTGTCGAAGTCTTCCTTTTCCTTGGCGTCCTTTAACAATTGGCTAAGGTATTCCTTGGACTTATCAACGAGTTGGTAAGCAATGCTACCATCTGACATACCAGCAAAGTTGTATGCCATTGCCCGGGTATCAATTACGTTTAAGACATCAACGTGCGCACCATTCCGCTTGGCAACAAAGATGGCCCGCTTTAAAGCTAGCTCTGATTCTTTAGAACCATCAACCGGCACTAAAATATTTTGGTATTCTTGATCCATATACTTAGCCTCCAATGCAGCATCTTATCTTTATGTTTATATTGTACCATTAAATCACAAGTCGTAGTAAGCTTTCGCCGGATCTCGATAAATTTTTCACAATTGACAACTGATACTAAATCACCTACAATTCAATCAATGTATTAACTAATTATTAGAATAATAACATCATTATCTAATTTTAACGAAAATGAGGCGTATTCCATGGATAAGATTGATCGAAAAATTATTAATTTATTGCAAATGAACGCCCGGGCTTCCCTGAAGGAACTTTCCAAGGAATGTTTCATTTCCTCCCCCGCCATCGCTGCCCGAATTAACAAGCTGGAAAAGGCCGGGGTAATTAACGGCTACCACTCAACCATTGATATGGAAAAAATCGGTTTTCATGTCCGGGCCTTTATTCAAGTACAGCTGGAACCGCGGCAAAAAAAGGAATTCTACCCGTATGTTCAAAGTATCCCGAACGTAGTGGAGTGTAACTGTGTGACCGGTGACTATTCAGAAATTATGGAAGTCGTTTTCCCTTCTACCACCGACCTTGATGATTTCATCAATATCATTCAGCAACGCTTCGGTAAAACTAGTACGCAAATTGTCTTTAGTACCAGCGTTAACCACCGGGGAATCCGTTTGGATAACGATGATGACCAACCAGAATAGTCCGTCGATAACGATAATAAGGGGCCGTCAACATTCAGGTTTGCTGAATGCTGACGGCCCCTTTAGAGTTCGGCAGATTGTAAAATTTAAGTTGAACATTTTAGTGGACAGAAAAACCCATAAAG
>NZ_JBJEEL010000062.1:0-35176 GCF_051873035.1 Limosilactobacillus sp. | reverse complement strand
CTGCTTAATTTACGTCATTAAATTCGTTCAAGTTATTTCTTGCAATCTGCCATTTTTAAAAAGTTATCGGGCTTCCTAGTCTTGATTGTAAAGAATTGTGGCCACAGCATCCCCGTAAAACTACTTAATACTAGGTTAATAGTCAGCGTGGTACGAGAAGTTCTCAAACCGGGCGGCCGTGTGGTTACGACGGTGCATGTCAATGACATTCATTCCAATAAAGTCACCAGTATAGCCACCGGAAAGAAACGATACGTCTAATTGGCCCACCTTTTGATTAGTGGAACCGTCATCAACCCAATACTCGGCCTTGGTATCATTAATAACCATCTTGAAATGATAGTGACCAGCACCATTCGTCCTTACCGCAGCGACCTGCTCAAATTTACCGGCTACTTCCTGCTGAAGTACAACGATTGGCTGATTCTCCTCGTCAACCGTTGCCATCAGTAAGATGTAATTGCTCGTATCCAAGTACATTGTCATCCCGGCCAGCTGCAGATAGGTCGTGGGGTGATAGGTCATCGTCACTTCGGCCGTTACCCCAAAGTCATACTGACGGGTGGCCACAACATGCTGGTCAAATTCCGACTGCGGAGACTGACCACCGCGAATTAACAAGCCCTGACTGCTGGCACAACACCATTCTGCAGAAGCAAACTGGCGTAAGGTATTCCAATAGCGTGGGTCCAGGCCGTGCCGCAGGTCATCTTTAAAACCGTGGGTCACCTCTTCGACCGTTGAACTATTTTGAGGGATAACTACCTCATTAGCAGGTAAGTGAGCGCCGCTTGCTAACCGCAACCAGTTATCGGCCGTCCACTCAACACGTTGAATTGCCGTTTCCCGGCCAAGGATCGGTCGGTTTCCCGGTAACGGTCGGGTACACAGGTGGGCAAGATACCACTCGTGCTCGGCGGTTTCCATCAAGCTTGCGTGACCAGCCGCCTGCAGGGTCAGCTCTGGGTGACCCGCGGAAGTAATCAATGGTGTTTGGGGATCGACTTCATATGGTCCCCAAATATTCTTACTCCGGGCTACCGTCTCTTGGTGGTTCAACCCCGTTCCCCCCTCAGCCGTTAACAGGTAATAATAGCCATTCTGCTTATAAATCTGTGGTGCTTCTGTCTTACGTGCCGCGGTACCAGCAAAAATTCGCCGGGGCGTGCCAATCAGTTCAAAGGAAACGGGATCAAGTTCTTGCATAACAATTCCACAGGACTTGTTATGCGTTGATAGCCGGTAATCCCAGAGCGTATTTAAGAAATAAGCTCTGCCATCATCGTCAAAAAAGATTGAAGGGTCGAAACCCGAGCTATTAACATAAACCGGCCTACTCCATGGTCCATGAATATCGGTCGCAGTAATTATAAAATTATCAACGTCCTTATACGGTACCCGGGTTGCGTTGACGTTCGTAAAGACAATGTAATACCGCCCAGCATGGTAGGTAGCAAACGGCCCCCAAATTGAACAGCCGGTTGGGTTCCCCCGCAGGTCAACCCCCATTGTTGAATTAAGCGCCGACGTTTCGTAATGCCAATTGGCCAGATTAGTGGATGAGTAAATCCGGATGCCCGGTAGCCATTCAAACGTTGATACAACTAGGTAGTAACGTTGCTCATCACGAAAAAGAACCGGATCTGGATTAAAACCGGTCAAAACCGGATTTTTAATCATATTCACAATAACACCCCATTTGATTATTTATTAGCGGCTTTTCAGCAGCCATTTCCTTAGCATTCCGCTCCTTTAATTCAGCAGAAATCTTGATATAGGTTATAGAAGCGCAGTGAAAAAGACAAGCAGTTGAAGTAAGATCCTTCCAAATAACTGTTGGTAGAGAAAAATCAGCGATTAGTATCATACCGTAATAAGAAGTGCTGACAGTCTCTACACTAAAGACATATCAGCTATTTTTCCTTGATTAAGTTTTCCATATTATCTTACAAATCACTAATATGGAAAATTTGGTTTTCTAATGTTCTAAGCTTGTATTTTCCATCCTTAATGTACTTTTGGTGATATGCCACAGTTAGATAAATATCATTAGGTGCAACAACGTGGATACTTTCCATTTCACTGTAACGATCTAATAAATCGATCCCATCAACCATAACCACTTGCCAATTATCACTACTAGTTTCACCCCATGGAAACTTGATAATCTTACGTGACCAAGTAGTTACTTCGCCCGTTTCATGGTTAATCTTTGGTGATAACTGATTAGAAACATAAATATTCTTGTCATCGTCAATAGCGTAGCCTTGAACTGAATCGATTATCTTTGGCTTTTCTTCTTCCGGAGTAAAATCTGGATTGTCAAAATTATCGATATGAAATGCGCTCAAACAATTAAGATCAGTGATCGGCGTATTCTTAGTACCATTCTCATCTAACTTTTGGTTTACTTCACTTAAATCAAATAAGCCAAAATGACCGGAACCATCATTCCAGATTGAGGCAATCATAAAATACTTTCCATTTGGTGAGACAGAGGCCTCAACTCTGTGCAAGTGGTTGTGGCCATCATAAGGAAGATCAGTTACGTGGTTTAAGTGTGACAAACGTGGCAACTGCGTATTTGAAGTGTACCTTTCTGGTAAAAGCCGTGGGTATTTCACCCGCGCAATTTGAGTTGTCCAGTTACCTGAATTAGGCTTAGCACCAACAAAATATTCATCATTGTCATTAGCTGGCACCCAGGTTTGAGTGTGGCCAAAATTTGCCATAACCAAATGTGGATTGGCGTAATCAATATTTTTAGTTAAACCGGCATGCTTTCGATAAACCAATACATCGTGTGCACTGTGAAGAAGCTGTAGGGCAAAAACGTGATCACCATTTACCGCACCAACTTGTGCCACGACATGATGCATCCCATTCAAACGATAAACCAACTCGGGTGTAATACTTTTGACCATTCTATCTACTTCTTTCTTTATCTGCATCGGCAACTGATCTCTTAATTTCTACTGCCGATCTAACGATAACTTATATCGATCACCACGTTCATCCCCAGAAATTGGTGGAATGATTTCCCGTTCATAATAGTGTAAAGTCCGAATCGATAAAACTGACAGTACGCTTACTTCTGAAATTTTCATCTGATTACTGCTTTCTCAAGTAAGCTATGCAATCATCAAGTAAGCGCTTACTATAATCATACCAACCCACATTGCAATTTGGAAGAGGACAATTGGTATACTAGTAATCATTCCGAGGACACCACCGCTCTGCTGTGCGGGAAACCAATCCAGTGGATATAAAAAATGACCAAGGCCAAATTTTGACAATGGTCACTTCATAACAGTGAAACAAAAGACGGTTACGACTTCGTTTTTTCAGCGCAAGCTAACCTCTAGAAACCCCCGCGAGCACAAATAAACCTCCAACGTTCGAGAAGCTCGAGCGTTGGAGGTCATTTGTGGATCGCGCTGTTGACTTTTGATCGATATATATAACAGACTTAAAAGTCACAGCGCCGAATTCATACCGCATTACTAGTTTATTTAATAAGTGAAATGGGCAGTTTTAACCGTCTTTAACTATTAGACTACTCCAAGAAGTCCTTCAGTTGCTTGGACCGTGATGGGTGACGCAACTTCCGGAGGGCCTTAGCTTCGATCTGCCGAATCCGTTCACGGGTAACGCCAAAGACCTTCCCAACTTCTTCCAGGGTCCGCGTCCGACCGTCATCAAGACCAAAGCGCAGACGCAAAACATTTTCCTCCCGGTCGGTTAAGGTGTCTAAGACGTTTTCCAGTTGCTTCTTCATCATCTCATAAGCAGCATGGTCGGCTGGACTAGTAGCATCCTGGTCCTCAATAAAGTCTCCCAGGTGCGAATCATCCTCTTCACCAATTGGGGTTTCCAGCGAAACTGGTTCTTGGGCAATCTTCAAGATATTACGTACCTTTTCGGTTGGCATATCCATCTCAGCACCAATTTCTTCGGGAAGTGGTTCCCGACCCAGGTCCTGGAGTAACTGCCGCTGGATCCGGATCAACTTATTAATCGTTTCAACCATGTGGACAGGAATCCGGATCGTCCGGGCCTGGTCCGCAATGGCCCGCGTAATTGCCTGCCGAATCCACCACGTTGCGTAGGTGGAGAATTTAAAGCCCCGCCGGTAGTCAAACTTCTCCACGGCCTTCATCAGCCCCATGTTTCCTTCTTGAATCAGGTCCAGGAACTGCATCCCCCGGCCGACGTACCGCTTAGCAATTGAAACCACCAGCCGGAGGTTTGCTTCCGCCAGCTCCTGCTTAGCGACTTCATCCCCCTGCTCAATTCGCAGGGCCAGTTTAACTTCCTCATCCGCCGTCAACAGGTTAACCCGCCCGATTTCCTTTAAGTACATCCGGACTGGATCGTTAATCTTAACGCCCGTTGGCGCGGACGTATCCTTCATTGCATTTTGGGACAGCTTTTCGGTTGCCTTTAACGCCCGCGGATCCGGATCACCATTTTCATCAACAACGCTAATGCCGGCATCTTCAACGTTTTGCAGGAGGTTATCAATCCCATCCGCATTCAGTTCGTATGGTTTGGCGAGTTTCTCGGTTAATTCGTCATAACGAATTTCCTTTTGCTTTTTATAGTGACGAATTAGCTTACCAACAGCAGTGTCGTATTCTTGTTGGTCAAAATTGTCACTGTTTGAAATAACAAGGTCCTTCTTCTTACTCTTTGCCATATTAATTAGTCTCCTCTGCTTTGTACTGTTGCTGTTCTTTTAACAGGTCCACCAATTTCACTGTTAACTGCATTACTAATTCACTATTGTTTAGAGCACCTGCTTCATTCAGCTCCTTTTTTACCTGACTAATCTGTTCCGCTAGCGGTGTCTGGTGCATGATAATCCGCATGCAGTCATCGACCACCGCCATTTGAATTGCCGGATTAACGTTTTGCTGTTCAACCTGACTAAGGGTATTACGCAGCTCATCTTCGTTCAGGTAATTTAGAAAATCCGCCACTGAGTAATCACCATGCTCAGTAAAGTAACTGGCCGCCAAAAGGTAGAGTGTCTGGTACTTCTCGTGGACAAAGTGAAAGCCATCCGTTGCCGTTACGTGTGCCCATGCCTCTTGACTGTGCAACATATAGTACAACAGTAACCGTTCTGCTAATTCGGTCCGGCCCAGCTTGATCGTTGGCTGATGAGCAGTTACCACTGGGGCCTGTTGGCTAGCAACTTGCTGCCGGTAGTTTTGTCCCGGTGTTGATTTCCTAATTCCTAACTGGTCGCGCACTTGCCGCAACTGCCCCTGAAGAGCGGTCTTATCAAGGGAAAATTCCTGGGCCAGCTTACCGAGGTACATATCCTGTTCAAGCGGGGCTGAAACCCTGGCAATCACCTTCAACGCCTGGTCCAGATAGTTAATTAACTCACTCTGGTTGGTTAAATTTCGACCGCGCCGCAAGAAGCGCAAGTAAAAGTCCGTCGTCGTCTCTTCTTGGCCAGCTAAATAATTATTAAATTGATCGGCACCAAACCGCTGGACATACTCATCCGGGTCGACACCGGCCGGTAGTTGCACAATTCGTACTTGAAGCTTCCCGGTTGCTTGGCCCGTCACCAGTTGAATTGCCCGGTCAATGGCATTTTGCCCGGCATCATCCCCATCATAGCAAATATCTAGCTGGGGGCTTGTTCGACGAATAATCGCAACTTGTTCCTCTGTAAAACTCGTCCCCATTGAGGCGATACCCGTCGTAACCCCCGCGCCAAAGGCCGAAATAACATCCATAAAGCCCTCAAAAAGGTAGAGTTTGCCGGTCTGACGCACCGCCTTTTTAGCAACATCCAGGTTAAAGAGTGTTCGGCGTTTGTTAAAAATCGGCGTCTCTGGACTGTTAAGGTATTTTGGTAAATCGGTATCCGCCGTCTTCAAAAGGCGCCCGGAAAAGGCAATCACCTGTCCCCGTTGGTTCTTAATCGGGTACATGACCCGGCCTTGAAAGCGGTCGTGTAACTTTCCCGCCTGGTCCTCAGTAAACAGGCCGGACTTACGCAGTAGTTGGTAATCAAGCTTTTGTTGCTCACAATAGGCAACCAGGATTTCCTTATCCGGTGCAAACCCCAACTGGAACTGATCAATTAACTCCGCCGACGTTCCCCGGCGGGTCAAATAACGGCGCCCGGCCTCACCGGCAGGAGTATTTACTAGTATGTGATGGTATAGCTGCGCGGCTTTTTGGTGTAAGGCGATCAATTGACCGGCCTCACTGTTATCCGGTACCTGCTCATGGTGGTCACTGGTCGTATATTGACTTGGTAGGTCAATGCCGGCATCTTTAGCAACCGCCGTAACGGCTTCTACGAAACCAATATGCTGGTAGTCCATTAAAAATTGAAAAACGTTACCGCTACGACCACACCCAAAGCAGTGATAGTATTGCTTCTCTTCATTTACCGAAAAGGAGGGTGTCTGTTCATCGTGAAATGGACAAAGGCCGGTAAAACTCTTGCCTGCCCGCTTCAATTGAACGTAGCGACCGATCACGTCAACAATATCAACTGAATTGCGCACCTGATCAATTACCGTCCGCGGTATTCTCGCCATTGAACCACCCCACTTTTGTAAGCTGCTAACAGTCACGAAAGGCCGCAACCCAACGGAATGCGACCCTCCTTTACTTTATCTAAACCATAGTTTACTTAATATATATGATACCACAAGACAACCGTAAAGCAACTAAAAAGTCTACTTAACAATTAGGTCGTCCAGGTTCCCCATTAACCGGGTGAGCCGGGCTAACTCACCAAGTTGAGCCAGCCGGTTGTTACGGATATCCTCGTTCTTATCCATAATCATGTTCTCGTCAAAGTACTCAGTAATTACTGGCGAAAGTGACCGTAAGGCGGTGAAGTTTTCTGCGATCGTTCGGTCAGCCGCCTGCTTTTTGACCTCCGCTACTGCATCATACAGTTTTTGCTCAGACGGATTCTCAAATAGTGCTGGGTTGATGGTCGAAGTTGAATCCTGCTTCCCCTTCTTAGCGATCCGGACAACCCGCGTCAGGGCTTCCACAGCATCCTTAAAGTTAGCATCATCCTTGTGGTCATTAATTGCCGTGGCCGCCTCAAAGATATTTTCAATGTCATCGGCCTTAGTATCGGTAACCGCGTCAATAATATCATGACGAAGCTTTTGGGCGCTAAAGAACTGCTTCATCCGGTCCAAGAAGAACTGACGAACCGCCGCCATGTTCTTAGTAAGGTCGAAGTCGGTCGTAATTTGAGCCGCCGCAAAGGCCTTGATTAATTCTGGTTGGATCCCTAACAATGAAAGGTGCCAACCCCGGTCATTGATAATACGAACAATTCCAAATGCTTGCCGCCGCAAGGCATACGGGTCATTGGAGCCGGATGGAATCATGTCAACCGCAAAGAAGCTCAGGATGCTGTCCAGCTTATCGGCGATTGCCAAGATAGCGCCCAGTTTGGTCTGTGGCAGGGCTCCTTCAGCAGAAATTGGCATGTAGTGTTCCCGAATCGCCGTGGCCACGTCCGCTTTTTCACCAAAGAGCTTGGCGTAAATTTCACCCATTACACCTTGTAATTCGGCAAATTCACCCACCATCTGGGTAGTAAGGTCAAACTTGTAAATATGAGCAGCCCGGTCCAGGTCAGCCAATTCTTCATCTGTCAAGCCTAACCGCTGGCCAATTAACCGCGCAATCACGGCTGTCCGCTGCATCTTATCGTACATCGAACTAATTTTATCATGGAAGCTAACCCGCTTTAGCCGGTCGACATATTGGTCGATTGTTAGCTTCTGATCTTCTTCATAGAAGAACTTGGCATCTTCCAGTCGTGGAACCAAGACCCGTTCGTTCCCCTTAATCACGTTTTCCAGGTACTCCTTGTTACCATTCCGAACCGCAATAAAGTGTGGCAAGAGTTTACCAGCATGATCCCGGAGGTAGAAGAAGCGTTGGTTATCCTTCATGGACGTGATCAAAACTTCATCCGGCAATACCAGGTACTTTTCATCAAAGGAACCGGCAAAGGACGTTGGCCATTCAACCAGGTTAGTAACTTCTTCTAACAAGTCTGCATCCTTATCGATCACCCAGTTGTGTTCTTCAACAATCGCGTCGATCTGGTCGCTGATAATCTGCTTCCGCTTGGCCGAATCCACAATGACGAACTCTTTGTAAAGGGCATCAACATAGTCACTAGCGTTCTTTAATTCAACATTGTGACCCAAGAAACGGTGACCACGCGTTGTCCGTCCCGCCTTTACATCCAAAATACTGAATGGGACGACCTGATCATTAAGCAGTGAAACCAACCAACGAATTGGCCGAATAAATTGAAGGTTATTGTAACCCCACTTCATCAACGTTGGGAACGTCATTGAAGTAATTACATCTGGTAAGCCCTGCAGAACTTCAGCAACGGGTTTCCCGGCAATGTGCTTTTCAACAAAGACGTATTCAACCCCTTTAACGTCTTTAAATTCAATATCATCGACGGTAGCTCCTTGGCCCCGGCTAAATCCAATCGCTGCCTTGGTCCAATTACCATCGGCATCTTGGGCGATCTTCTTGGCCGGACCCTTAACGGATTCATCAACATCTGGCTGCTTATCGCCTAGGCCGGTAATCAATAATGCCAACCGCCGTGGTGTGGAGTAATCTTGAATTTGATCAAAGCTGATCCGTTCTTCTTTTAAATAGTTTGCCACCCGTTCATGTAACTGCTTAATACTTGGTGTGACAACGTGGGCCGGCATTTCCTCGACCCCAACTTCCAATAAGTATGTGTTTGCCATCTTACTTGTCCCCCTTTTGTGCCCGCTTGGCCTGTTTTGCGGCCTGTTTAGCAGCTCGTTGCTTAGCCTTTTCAGCCTTCTTGGTGTACTCATCCAACGTCTTTTGCCGCAACTTATCATCATGAATTAACGGGAAACCACGCTTCCGGCGTTCTTCCACGAAGGCCTTGGCAATCGACTTGGCCATAATCCGGATTCGGTGTAGGTAACCAGCCCGTTCAGTAACGGAAACGGCGCCCCGGGCATCCAGTAAGTTAAAGGTGTGACTGCACTTAAGGACGTAGTCATAGGCAGGGTGAACAAGTCCTAACTTGATCAGCCGCTTAGCCTCAGTTTCATAGTTATTAAATGCCTCTAAAAGCATGTCCTGGTTGCTTTCCTCAAAGGCATACTTGGAATGTTCGTATTCTGGTTCCTTAAAAATATCACCATACAAAACACCATCTGCCCATT
This sequence comes from Limosilactobacillus sp., assembly GCF_051873035.1. Lineage (GTDB taxonomy): Bacteria > Bacillota > Bacilli > Lactobacillales > Lactobacillaceae > Limosilactobacillus. Next base: position 25,934 of record NZ_JBJEEL010000062.1, on the reverse strand, counting down.
CCAGGTCATAAACGGAGTCGACATTTTGAATGTATTCCGCCAGTCGTTCCAGACCATAGGTAACTTCAGAGGCTACCGGGCTCATCGGTAATTCACCAACGACTTGGAAGTAGGTAAACTGGGTAATTTCCATACCGTCTAGCCAGATTTCCCAACCAACACCGGCACACCCCATGGAAGGGTTCTCCCAATTATCTTCTACAAACCGGATATCGTGTTCCAGTGGGTCGATCCCCAGTTCCTTTAAACTTCCCAGGTAGAGGTCTTGGATATTATCCGGAGATGGCTTCATGATCACCTGGAACTGGTGGTGTTGGTAAAGACGGTTCGGGTTTTCACCATAACGGCCGTCCGCTGGCCGCCGTGATGGTTCCACATAGGCTGCATTCCACGGTTCAGGTCCAATTGCCCGCAAGAAGGTATACGGACTCATCGTCCCCGCACCCTTTTCATTATCATAAGCCTGCATCAGCATACAGCCTTGCTTTGCCCAGTATTGCTCAAGTGTGAAGATGATTTCTTGAACACTTAACTTCTTTGTCGTCATCTGAATACTTCCCTTCATAAATATAAAAATCCCTCCAGCTACGGAGTCCGTAACTGCAGGGACGAGATTAATTCGCGGTTCCACCCTGCTTTTTTGCATACTTGCAAAACAGCTTAGTTTAGTTGGCTGCTAGAGGGCCTTACGATAGCTCTTTTAGCGGGGCTCACACTCTCCCCCACTCGCTGTACCAAAGTCGACTACCATTCATCTCCGTCAACGCCATTTATTCAATTAAGTGTTACCAATAAACACGTTTTATAATAGAAAAACTTCTGCCAATTGTCAATCATTCATCCCCAAATTGCCCATCTTTTGTTCCAGCCGGTTCATCTGCTGAATAAACCGTTTGCTTTTTAAATGGAGTCCTACCTGGTCGTCATAGATAGTATCTAACGTCAACTGGAGGCGGCGCTTGGTTTGGGGATTAATCTTAATATTATTAACCCGTTGGAAGTTAAGACCCGCAAACTGCTGGAGGTAGTAAACCGTCCGCCGGTCTAAGTGAAAGCGATGGGGGTCAAGGTACCAGTGCCGACTACACAGCATCCCACCATACTGCTCGGAAAAGTCTAGCGGACCATCACTTTGCCCACAAACAACACAGTGCTGCCAGGTTGGTGCCACCCCGAAGACTGCTAATAGCTGGGTCTCTAGAACGTTAGTTACGACTTGCTCATCTCGGCCGTGGTTAATCAACTCCAGCGCCGCCGCCACCTGGTCAAACCAACCACCCAGGGGGCGGTTGTCTGTAAAGGCGTGGTCCACCAAGGAAAGAATATAACTAGCATAGGCATTTTTACTGAGGTCACCAGCAATTTGCTGGTACTGGTGTGTTTCACTAGCAGTATTAATAAAACTCAAGCCATCATCGGCTAGGCTGCCGATATAGGTTCCGTGGGTAAAAGGCAGGAGATCACTGGCCATCCGGAATCCCCGTTTTTTACCGTCCCGAATATAGAACATTGCCGGGCCAATCCGATCCGTCAGCATTTTTACCAGAAGATCCCGTTCGCGGTAATCACGGCGGTAGATGACGATTCCTCGAAAGTCGGTCGTTTCACGCGCCATTCTCCCGCCTCCTCGTTAATAGTCCTTCGTCCGGTAACCATAGTCCTTTAACATTGCAGACTTATCCCGCCATTTTGGTACTACTTTTACCCATAATTGGAGGTAGACCCGGTCACCAAGCAGGCGTTCAATATCCTTCCGTGCCATCGTACCGATCTTTTTAAGCATCTGGCCCTTCTTACCGATAATAATGCCCTTTTGCCCGGGCCGCTCCACCACAATATTAGCGGAAATATGCACGTGCTCTTCGTCCTCCCGTTTAACGGAAGTAACGTCGACCGCCACTGAATGTGGTACCTCATCATGCGTTAACATGAAGATCTTTTCCCGAATCAACTCTGCAATCACAAAACGTTCCGGGTGATCGGAAAGTTGGTCATCGGGGTAGTACTGGGGCCCATTGGGGAGGCCTGCTACTAGTTCGTTAATCAGTTCATTCACATTGTTCCCCTGGAGGGCCGAAATTGGAATTATTCCCTTAAACGGTAAGGCATCCTGGTATTGCGCCACAATGTCTGGAAGGTCATTCGGGTGAACTTGATCGATCTTATTAACTACCAAGTAGATAGGCTGCTTAACCTGGCGAAGGCGGTCAATGATAAAGTTGTCGCCGGGGCCCCGCTTCTCAGTTGCACTAACTATGTAAACCACGGCATCAACTTCATCTAGTGCCGAAAGCGTCGACCGTTCCATAAAGTCGCCGAGCTTAGTCGCCGGCTTATGGACACCCGGTGTATCAATAAAGACAATCTGGGCATCCTTACTGGTATAGATCCCCTGAATCTTATTCCGGGTAGTTTGGGCAACATCACTCATAATGGCTACCTTTTGCCCGACAACATAGTTTAACAGCGTTGACTTTCCCACGTTCGGCCGGCCAATCAGGGCCACAAAACCGGATTTAAAGTTTGGATTATCCATTTTTCCTCCTATTTAATTAAATTAAGTAAGTTCAACAAGCGGGGGCCGAAAATAATCAGCCCCACAACAACAGCAAAGCACGCCGCAATCAGCACGCCACCCGCCGCAACATCCTTGGCCTTTTTAACTTCAATATCATACTGGTGGTGGACCAGCAGGTCGGTAACGGCTTCCGTCACCGTATTTAAAAACTCCGCCGCAAAAACGAGGAAGATAACCAACAGCAGCCAGAGCCAGTCTGAAGTACTAATCCGTAGCAAAACACCGAGTAATAGGGCAAGCACGGCCGCTAAAGTGTGGTAACGCATGTTACGTTCTTCCTTGAGCATGGTTACAATTCCGTCAAAGGCGTGACGAAGTGCCTGAATGAGGTGGTGATTTTTTTCGGTTTGGTGTTTATCTTGTGAGGCCATAGTCATCTAAAATTGTCCGTTGTAGTTCAAACATCTTCCGTTCATCGGCCGGCTGCTCATGGTCATAGCCGTTTAAGTGCAAAAAACCATGAACAACTAAAAAGCCTAATTCGCGATCAGTCGAGTGGCCCAGAAATTTAGCCTGTTCGGCCACCTTGTCGATCGAAATAAAGAGGTCCCCCAGGTTCTCCGGAAGTTGCGCTGCTAGTTCGGGGTCCATCACAATGGGCGTCTCATCCCCGCTTTCTTCAGCCGCAAAGCTCAAAACATCGGTCGCCCGGTCAACCCCGCGGTATTGCTTATTGAGTTTTTTAATGGCCGGGTTATTCATGATGGTTACTGACATTTCGGTGTTCGCCTTTAATTGAAGCTTCTTAGCCGCAAATTGAAGAATATCCTTGATCAGCTTAAGTTGGTCCGCGCTAACCTGAGCGTTCGTTTCATCGTACACCGTTAGGTCCATTACTTTTCCTCCTTACTATCAGCTACTTGATTTGCCTTGCGAGTAGCCTGTTCTTCATAGGCCGTAATGATCCGGGCAACAACTGGGTGACGGACGACATCCTCCGCACTAAAGCGAACAAACTTAATCGATTGGATATCTTTTAAGATCCGCTGAGCGCTGACTAAACCACTCCGCACGCCGTGTTGGAGGTCAATTTGGGAAACGTCACCGTTGACAACCATCTTAGATCCAAAACCTAGCCGGGTTAAAAACATCTTCATCTGGGCATTGGTTGTATTTTGGGCCTCATCGAGGATTACAAAGGCCCCATCGAGGGTCCGCCCCCGCATGTAGGCCAGTGGCGCAATTTCGATAATTTCACGTTCCATCAGCCGTTGGGTGTGGTCGGCCCCCAAAATGGCGTTTAATGCATCGTAGATCGGACGTAAGTAAGGGTCGACTTTCTCCTGGAGATCACCAGGTAAAAAGCCTAGGCTTTCCCCGGCTTCTACCGCTGGGCGGGTAACGATGATCCGTTCCACTTCCCCCCGCTTTAGTGCCGCAACCGCCATCGCAACCGCCAGATAGGTCTTACCCGTTCCGGCAGGACCAATGCCAAAGGTAATGTCATTATGCTTAATCGCATTGACGTACTGCCGCTGGCCGAAATTCTTTACCCGAATTGCCTGGCCTTTGCGGTCCTTGATAATTGTCTCACTGTACAAGTCAGCAAAATACTCGAGTGTCCCCCGGTGGGCCATCTTCATTGCACTTACAATATCCGTGCTATGGAGGTGAATCCCCTGTTGGAGTAAGTCAACCAGGGCATGGAAAACATCCACCGTCAGCTTAACATCTTCACGGCGACCACTGACCTTTAAATTACCGCCAAAGGGGTTCAAGGTCACGTCCATCCCCTGTTCAATTAAGCTGACAAATTTATCCTGTGGTCCCAGGATGCCAACTTCAATCTCCGGTTGTTCGATTTGAAAGATTTGTTCATATTCTTGCGTATTTTCTGCCAAGTCTTGCCAATTCTCCTTTAATAAATCGTTAATTTGCCAAATTGATTATATCATAGCTTTCTCGATGGGTAGTAACCAAAAGATTGATACCTTCGACTGGTGCCGACTGCTTGTTCGGTAATCATTTAAGACACAAACTGCCCCAAACACACGGCGCTGGCCGAATGTTTGGGGCAGTTGATTAATTCTAATGAAGCGACTTATTGCAAATTATCTTTCGCTAACAGTTGCTGGGCCGCCTTAATTTGTTCACGCACTTGGGCAAAACCCGTCCCACCAGCTGAGTTCCGCCGTTGAACCGCTACGGTTGGTTTTAGAACCTCATAGACATCGTCCTCCACCCGGGGATCAATTTTCTTAAATTCCGCTAGTGGAATATCTGCTAGGTCCTGACCAGTTTTCAGGCCCTTTAAGACTAATTCCCCAACAATCTCGTGCGCCCGCCGGAAGGGAATTCCCTTAGTAGCAAGGTAGTCAGCCAACTCGGTCGCGTTGGAGAAATCATGGTGGGTTGCCTGGGCCATCTTCGCTTTATTTACCTTCAAGGTTTTAATCATTCCGGTCATCACCGTCAGGCTCGGCAAGATGGTCTTAACCGTGTCAAAGACCCCCTCCTTGTCCTCTTGCATATCCTTATTATAGGCCAGTGGCAGACCCTTCATCGTGGTTAAGAGGCCCATCAGGCTAGCAAAGACCCGGCCACTCTTCCCCCGAATCAGTTCTGCCATGTCCGGATTCTTCTTTTGAGGCATGATGGAACTACCGGTCGAGTAAGCATCCGCCAATTCAATGTAGCCAAATTCATAGCTACACCAATAAATGATCTCTTCACAGAGGCGGGAAAGGTGGACCATTAAAATACTAGCATTGCTCAAAAATTCTAACGCAAAGTCCCGGTCACTAACCGCATCTAATGAGTTAGCATAGGGAGCCTTAAAGCCGAGTAGGTCTGCCGTCATTTGCCGGTCAATTGGAAAGGTCGTTCCGGCCAGTGCCGCCGCTCCGAGGGGGGAGAGGTCCGTATGTTGCTGGTTAAACTGGAACCGTTCCACATCCCGCTGAAACATCTGAAAATAGGCCATTAGGTAGTGACCATAGGAGATCGGCTGAGCGTGCTGCATATGCGTATACCCCGGCATAATTGTCTCCACGTTTTCACTTGCCAGTTGTACTAGCGCCTGCTGAAGTTTCTTGATCGCTGCTACCACTTTGGGTAGACGTTCCTTAATGTAGAGGTGAAAGTCCGTGGCTACTTGGTCGTTCCGGCTCCGGCCCGTGTGGAGTTTCCCCGCTACCGGGCCAATTTTTTCCGTTAATAGGGCCTCGATGTTCATGTGAATATCTTCATTGGCAACGGTAAAGTGGAGGCCGTGGTCAGCCAATTCAGCTGCTAGTTCTTCCAACCCCTTAATAATCTGGTCGGCATCTGCGGCCGGTAATATTTTAGTTGCCTTTAGCATCTTGACATGGGCCAGGGACCCCATGATATCTTCTTTGGCCATCTCCTGGTCAAAGGAAATTGAAGCCCCAAACTCATCGACTAGTTCACTGGCGCCCTTTTCAAACCGACCGCCCCACATCTTTTTAATGGGCATTGGTTGTTTCCCCCTTTTTGGCTTGTGCCTTGGCCTGAACCTGGGCGTAAACCTTATCAGGCAGTTCCCAGAGTTTGATAAAGCCCGTAGCGGCCTCTTGATCGAATTCATCGGCGGCGGTGTAAGTTGCTAAGTTCTTATCGTAAAGGGAGTTTGGTGACTTCCGACCTTCACAAATAACGTTTCCTTTAAATAGCTTGACCCGCACAACACCGTTAACCACTTTTTGGGTTTCATTTAGAAAGGCAACCAGTGCCTTCATCAGCGGTGAGTACCAAAGACCGTTATAAATCAGTTCATTCATCTTCAACTCAATGGTCGGCTTAAAGTGGGCCACCTCCCGTTCCTGAGTGAGGTCTTCCATGTCCTTGTGGGCCGCCAACAGGACGGTCGCCGCTGGGCATTCATAAATTTCCCGGGACTTAATCCCGACTAACCGGTTTTCGACGTGGTCAATCCGACCAATCCCGTTTTCACCAGCAACCACGTCTAACTTCATAATCAGTTGGTCTAATGGTAATTCCTCACCATCAAGGGCCACCGGAACCCCTTCTTTAAAGCTGATTTCCATAATCGTTGGTTTGTCCGGTGTCTCTTCAATTGGGGTTGTCCGTTCATAGGCATCCTCTGGTGCTGCTGCCCACGGGTCTTCCAAAATTCCACATTCATTCGCCCGTCCCCAGAGGTTCTGGTCAATTGAATACGGACTTGCCTTGGTAATCGGGACCGGGATCCCATGATCCTTGGCGTATTGAATTTCTTCTTCCCGTGACCAGTGCCAGTCCCGAATTGGGTCCTCAATCTTCATTTCCGGAGCGAGGGCGTGAATTCCCGCCTCAAACCGGACCTGATCATTTCCTTTCCCGGTACAGCCATGGGCGATCGCCGTGGCACCATATTGCTGGGCAACACCGACCAACTTCTGGACGATTAATGGCCGGGAGAGCGCTGATACCAATGGATATTTTTGTTCATACATTGCATGGGCCTGCAGAGCCGGTAGCACAAACTGTTCCGCAAAATCACGCTTAGCATCAATAACTACTGACTTCCAAGCGCCGATGGCCGTGGCCTTTTGCTGAATAGCTTCAAGGTCCAGTCCTTCACCAACGTCAATACAACAAGCAATTACGTCATAACCCTTATTCATTAACCAGGCAATTGCAACTGACGTGTCCAAACCACCGGAATAAGCTAATACAATTTTCTCCTTTGCCATAAGATCGTCTCCATTCATAAATTTGTATATTTATTAATTGAAATCAATATACATCTTTTATGAGTTTAAAGCAAGGATTATTTTATTTTTATTCAGATTTTTGCATATAAAATTTCAAAAAAACAGCTACCACACTACCAGGCCGGCAGGTCATAGCTGTTTGATTAATTTTAATTTTGCATATTAATTGATTGGTGGTCAGCGATTGGGAAGCAGTGTAGTTGTTGCCCCGTCATAGCTGTATCATCCATTTTAACCGCGTTAATCTGGTTATTATCATAAGTAGTGTAATAGAAGGTGCCCGTCGTCAGGTTAACTCCATCCGAATAGATTGTATATTCAAACTGGTCCTTCCCGACCTCATCGAGGCCCTTTTGCTGTTCTACCGCGTGCAAGCAGTGGAAGTAGTTGGTAACGTCGGTGACTTCATCCTTACCAGCAGGTGCGTGTTGAAGGGTAAAGACTTCTTTGACAAAGCGGCTTTCGGAATCCATCCCCCCTGGTAGGAAGTGCGAACCAGCTCCCCGGCTATAGCTAGAAAGTGATGTTTGGGGAGCCAAAGTATTAACGGGGTTCGCCGGTGAAACACTCTGGTAGTTAGCTAAGTTAGTCAGCTGCTCAGGAAATTCGGGATTATTAGTCAACACATTAACGGGATTATCATAAACGTGTAGGCCAGAAGCGGTTGACTCCACCGTAATCGCTGCCCCACTCTTATCCCCAATTAACCAGTGCAGGGGTGATAGTTGTAACTGGTCAGAGAAGTTAATATTGACCAGGTTAAGCTTTTCAAGCAGGGCTTTGGCCTCCGCCACGTCCTTGCATTGACCTAGGATGTAGGGAATAAACTCGAAGGGTGACACATTATCCTTTCCTTCTTCAACGGGGAAGAAGTGCGCTGGACCATCGAAGTTTAGTCCGGCCATCCCCAGGCCCTTTTCATTGGCACCGTCAAAATATAGTGGATAGTTATCTTGAACCAGCGCCATTCCGGTAATGGCATAATGATGGTCTAACCGTGGCAGTTTACGAAAGTTTAGTGGGAAATCGCGCGGGGTAATCACGACCTGTTGACCAAACGAAATTTCCAAATCTAGGTTACGACCAAAGTAATGGTCGCCAGCAGTATACAAAATCGATGTACACATCGTACAGCACTTCCTTATATAATTAATTAGTCCCTATTCTAAAACTTTAAAGTAGCAAATGGGGTAAGAAATTGATTTTCTTACCCTATTTTTTCTTTTAATTACTTATTACTCAGAATATCCTTAACGGCCTGGTTAACGACCTTGCCATCTGCTTGTCCCTTAACCTTTGGCATTACAGCCCCCATGACCTTACCGAAGTCCTTCATGCTGGAAGCACCAACCTGGTCAATCGTCTCCTGAACGATCTTTTGAACGTCGTCTGCTGATAACTGTTTTGGTAGGTATTGTTCAACTACCTTCAATTCATTATTCGTCTTATCAACCAGGTCCTGCCGACCGGCCTTTTCAAATTCGGCCAGTGATTCCTTCCGTTGCTTGTATTCACGGGACATTACGGCAACCTCTTCATCAGGTGTTAGGTCGTGGCCAGCTTCAATTTGGGCATTTTGAACGGCGGCCTTGAGCATCCGAACAGTAGCCAGGGTCTCCTTATCCCGACTCTTCATGGCACTAACCATTTGCTTAGTTAAATCTTGTAATAAACTCATCTTTTACATCTCCCACTCAGCAAAAAAGCTCCCACCAGGAATAGGTAGGAGCAATCATTTTTAGTAACGACGACCACGCTTATTCTTGCGCTTACGTGCCGCTTCAGATTTCAACTTACGTTTTACGCTTGGCTTTTCGTAGAATTCCCGCTTGCGGTATTCTTGCAAAGTTCCATTGCGTGAAACTGAACGTTTAAAGCGTCGAAGAGCGTCGTCTAAAGATTCATTCTTACGAACGACCGTTTTTGACATGTTGATTCCCTCCCTCCGAGCTTAAAGTTACGTAACTAGGCCATTGATGACCTTTCACTACAGAAAGTATTGTACCTAATAAGAGCCGTGGTGTCAATATTTCTTTTTAGACAAGTTTTTACAATCGCCATGCTGATTGACCTTCCCCTCGTATATTTAATGTAGAAAAAATTTCTTACCTCCCCGGGGCTAAATTGTTCAGTGAATATTTATGCCAATTTAAGAAAAAGTATTGCATAAATAATTAATATGGTGTATATTCATTTACAGTTATTATTTAAGAATTATTCACGGAAAAGGAGTTATTGATTATGAAGCATCTTAAGCCACTATTAATGCTATTGGTTCTTTGCGCTTCAATAGTCTTCGCTCCCCTGGGGGCTTTCGCCGCTAGCAGCTCTAGTTCAAGTGCTAGCTCTAGCGCCAGCACCAGTAGTGCTACTAGCAGCAGTGCTAGTTCTACTACGCAAACGGGTAGCGATGATTCACTGCAGCGGGTTAAGCAAAAGGGAACACTGGTCGTTGGTACCAGTGCTGACTACCCACCGTTTGAATTTACCACCAAGCAAAACGGCAAAACCAAGTATGTCGGTTTTGAAATGCAACTGGCTAGACAGTTCGCCAAGGACTTAGGCGTTAAGCTGGTTATTAAAAACATGGACTTTGATTCCCTGCTAGTTGCCCTTGAAACCCACAAGGTTGATACGGTAATTGCCGGAATGAACGTTACCCCTGAGCGGGAAAAGAACGTTGACTTCTCCAAGGCCTACTACAAAGGGAACAACTTCTTCCTAATTAACAAGGCCGATAGGAACAAGTACAAGTCCGCTAAAAACTTCACGGGCAAGACAGTGGGGGTTCAAAACGGGACGACCCAGTACAACCTGGCTAAGCAAAAGATGAAGTACGCCCACATGCGGGGGTTAGCAAAGGTATCATCTTTGGTAATCGCCTTACAGTCACACAAGGTCGACGGGGTCTTGCTAGATGAACCGACGGCCCGGGCCTACGCTAATAACAACTCTAATCTGACAACCTTTAACTCCCACCTTGCCAGCAGCAACTCTGGTGCTAAGGCAATGGCCTTTGCTAAGGGTGATAAGTCATTAGAGGCCGCCGCTAACCAGACAATCACCAAGGTTCAAAAGAAGGACCTGATTAACAAGAAGTGGTTACCACAAGCGGCTAAGTACATGAAGTCCTACAAGAAGCATAATACCGTCGCTAGTTACTGGACCTTCTTTGCTAGAGGGGTTGAATACACCCTGATCATTACCGTCATCGCCGTATTCTTCGGTTTCCTGCTCGGGACACTCTTTGCCCTGATGCGGTTATCACAAAACAAGTTGCTCCACGGAATTGCGGTTTGCTACATCGAATTTATCCGGGGAACACCGATGTTAGTTCAAATTATGTTTGTCTACTTCGGAATTGGTGCGATTATCCAGTCCATGCCAGCCCTGGTAGCCGGGATCATCGCCGTTGCCGTTAACTCCGGTGCCTACGTTGCCGAAGTAATTCGTTCCGGTATTCAGTCCCTGCCAATTGGCCAGACTGAAGCTGCCCGGAGCTTAGGGATGACCAAGAAGCAGGCCTTCCGCTTCGTCATCATGCCACAAGCACTGCAAAACATTTGGCCAGCCTTGGGGAATGAATTTATCACCCTCTTAAAGGATAGTTCATTAGTTTCGACCATCGGGGTTGGTGAATTAATGTACCAGACTCAACTGGTTCAAGCTGATACCTACAAGGGTGTCTTACCACTATTCATCACCATGATAATCTACTTTGTTCTGACCTTTACGTTGACCAGAATCTTGAACTACTTCGAAGGGAGAATGAAACATGCCCACTAAAATGATTGAAATTCAACATTTAAAGAAAGAATTTAATGGCAACCTCGTCTTAAAAGATATTTCCGAAGAAGTTGATAAGGGCCAAGTGATCTGTGTAATTGGACCATCTGGTGCCGGGAAGAGTACCTTTCTTCGTTGCCTAAACGTTCTCGAAAAGCCTAGTGCTGGAAAAGTCCTGTTTGAAGGTAAGGACCTCACCGATATTTCCGATGCCGAACTGGACCAATTACGGGAAAAGATGGGGATGGTGTTCCAAAGCTTCAACCTCTTCCCGAATATGACCGTAATTGACAACATTAAAATCGCCCCGATCAAGGTTAAGGGAATTAGCGATGAAGAAGCAACTAAGACGGCAATGGACCTTCTCGAAAAGGTTGGTCTAAAGGAGAAAGCTAATGTCTACCCTGATAGCCTTTCCGGTGGGCAAAAGCAACGGGTGGCGATCGCACGGTCACTAGCCATGGATCCTGAAGTGATGCTCTTTGACGAACCAACCAGTGCCCTTGACCCGGAAATGGTCGATGAAGTGCTGAATGTTATGCAAGAGCTCGCTGATTCTGGAATGACAATGGTCGTGGTAACCCACGAAATGGGCTTCGCTAAAGAAGTAGCCGACCAGATTTGGTTTATGGCTGATGGTTATATCCAGGAAAGTGGTCAGCCCGACGACTTCTTCTCCCACCCCACGAGCGATCGTGCCAAGGAATTCTTGAAGAAGGTTCTAAAGTAAAAATTAACTAAAAAGAAACCCCACGCAGTTAAGTGCGTGGGGTTTCTTTTGGTTTAAAGCATTAAATTTTGAAGTAAAGTATTTTACTTATCCTGCTGGTAATCAACGTCATCGTCAAACTTGATCTTCAAGTCATCGAGTTGTTGTTGACTGACCTTACCAGGGGCCGCCGTTAACGGTTCAACCGCCTTGGAGTTCTTTGGGAATGGGATAACATCCCGGATATTATCCGCTTCGGCCAGCAGCATTACCCACCGGTCAAGTCCAAATGCCAGTCCACCTTCCGGCGGCATCCCCATTGTCAGGGCCTTCAGTAAGAAGCCAAAGCGGGCCTCGGCCCGTTCCTTGGTGTAGCCAAGGGCCTTGAGAACCTTTTCTTGGACCTTTGGATCGTGGATACGAATAGAACCACCACCAATTTCTTGACCATTTAAGATGATGTCATAGCTTTGAGCATGGGCCTTGTGTGGATCCTCGCCATCCTCTAAGTAGTGCAGGTCCTCTTCATTTAGCATCGTGAATGGGTGGTGGGCCGCAATCCACTTACCAAAGCCTTCATCATATTCGAACATTGGCCAGTTAACCACCCAGAGGTAATTCCACTGGTCCGGCTTGATCATGTCCATTTCCTTGGCAATGGCCCGCCGTAAGTAACCAAGTGAGTCCGCAACAACGTGGAAACTAGCAGCAACAAAGAGGATCAGGTCCCCCGGCTTGGCAGCCATTTCCGCGTTAATTTGGTCAGCATAATCATTCAAGAACTTCGCAACGGGGCCATTGTAACCATCTTCGGTCACCTTAACCCAGGCGAGTCCCTTAGCACCGTAACGCTCAATGTAGTCTTCCTTCTTGGAAATATCCTTCCGGGAGTACTGGTCGGCCCCACCCGGAACACAGATAGCCCGGACAAAGCCACCGTTAGCAACTGTCCCGGAGAAGACCTTAAAGGCACTGTCCTTCACAATATCGGACAGGTCGTGGATCAACATACCAAACCGGGTATCCGGCTTATCAGAACCATACTTATCCATGGCTTCTTGCCATTCCATCCGTGGGAATGGGGTCTTAACGTCAATCCCCTTAACTTCTTTCATAACCCGTTTGATTAGGCCTTCGGTAACCGTTTGAATGTCTTCAGGGGTAGCAAAGCTCATTTCCGTGTCAATCTGGGTAAATTCTGGTTGCCGGTCACCACGAAGGTCTTCATCCCGGAAACACCGTGCTAATTGGTAGTACTTATCAACCCCAGCAGCCATTAATAACTGCTTAAAGAGTTGTGGTGATTGTGGTAGGGCGTAGAAGTGGCCTGAATATACCCGGGAAGGAACGATGTAGTCCCGGGCCCCTTCTGGCGTTGACCGGGTCAAGTCTGGGGTTTCAACGTCCAGGAAGCCCTCTCCATCGTAGTAGTTGTGGACAATGGAGGCTACCTTACTCCGCAGCTTCAGGTTCTTCATCATTTCTGGGCGCCGCAGGTCCAGGTAGCGGTACTTCATCCGGAGGTCTTCACTAGCATCAACACCATCAGTAATATCAAATGGCGTCGTCTCAGACTTTGCCAGTACCTTGATGGTGTCAACCGCGACTTCCACCTTCCCGGTCTTCATGTCCGGGTTGATTTCCTTTTCCGCCCGCAATTGAACCTTACCGTGTACTTCGAGAACGTATTGGTTCCGGACCGCATTCGCTACTTTAAATACTTCTGGATTTTCTTTTTCATTAAAGACCAGTTGAACAATGCCTTCACGATCCCAGAGGTCAATAAAGATTAACCCCCCGAGGTTCCGGCGCTTGGCCACCCAACCCTTTAAGACAACTTCTTGACCAACTTGGTTTTCGTTGGTGTCTCCAGCATAATTTGTACGCTTCATTCTCTAACTTCCCCTTTTTTCGTTCGCAATTAATAAAAAAGCACCCTTGTAAAATTACAAGGGTGCTAATGCACGGTACCACCTTGGTAGTAACTCAAAGATAACGCCAATTTAATGGCGGGACAAAGTCCAACCTAAAAAGTGTCAATCGACACTTCAGCAGGCGGGCTTCCACCATCCCCGTTCGCTAGTCATGTGAAGGTATCGAGCATTCTTTTATTAACGGTCACGAATATTTAATTACATTTCTTACCTTACTCGAACCGGTTCGGAAAGTCAATACTCAAATCCGGGCAGCTTGCTTTTCACCACCAGGAATTTAAAATTAAACTAGTAACGTTAAAAGGAGTGGTTCAATGAGTAAGTTAAATCATAACTGGTTCAGCCAGTTGCCAATTGAAAATATTGATAGTTACCGGCCAGTTAGTGGCGGTGACATTAACGAGGCCTATCAGATTACGGCCAACGGGAAAACCTATTTCATCAAGGTACAGCCCAATCACCCGGCCAGCTACTTCCGCCACGAAATTAATGGACTCAAGGCCCTTGGCAAAGTCGTTAACACACCAACTCCCCTTTACAATGGTGAGATTGATGGTAATGCCTACCTAGTCCTGAATTGGCTCGACGAAAGCTTTGGGAGTCAAGCCGACCTTGGCCAGGCCGTCGCCAAGATGCACCAGCAAACTAACGACCAGTTTGGCTTCGTCGACAACCACCAAACTAAGGCCCTGGTAAAAGATAATTCTTGGAACAACTCCTGGGATGATTTTTATATTAATCAGCGGCTCTTACCGGAGGTTAAAGTTGCGGACGAACGAGGCCGGTGGAACCGGTGGCGTAATGACCACTTCCAACAGATGGTTAAGAAATTCCACCAGTACTACCACGGCCGCGATATCAAGGCCAGCCTCTTACATGGCGACCTGTGGGCCGGGAACTTCATGTTTGCTGGCGACCACGAACCATACCTAATTGACCCGGATGCCGTTTACGGTGACCGGGAATTTGACCTAGCAATGACCACGGTCTTCGGTGGCTTTGACCAGGAATTCTACCAGGCCTACGCACAGGTCTATCCATTTACGCCAGGGATTAACGACCGCCTTCCCTGGTACCGTTTCTACTACCTTTGTATGCACCTCATCCTTTTCGGGGAAAGCTACGGTCCCAGCGTCGACCGGATTCTGGAACAATACTAAAAGTAGGAAGGAGAAGTCGTCTCGACTTCCCCTTCCTACTTTTATTTTTCGTAAATAATGGTAACCGGACCATCGTTTTCCAGGTCCACCTGCATATCAGCTCCAAAGTGCCCGGTTTCAACATGGATTCCGGTCGCCGCCAACTTAGCATTAAAGCGGTTATACAGGGGCTCAGCAATCGCCGGCTTGGCAGCCTTTGAAAAACCCGGGCGGTTCCCATGCTTCGTATCGGCATAGAGGGTAAACTGCGAGATCGACAGGATCGCCCCATCAACGTCACGAAGACCCCGGTTCATCTTCCCGTCTTGGTCTTCAAAGACCCGTAAATTGACAATTTTATGAACGAGGTAATCAAGTTGTTCATCACCATCGGTTGGCGCAAAACCGACTAAAAGCATGTAGCCCTTACCAATTTTGCCCACTACTTCACCAGCAATGGCAACCTGAGCATGGTTAACTTTTTGTAAAACTACTCGCATCAAACCGCTCCTTACTGAATCACCCGTTTGACCACATAGACATCACGAATGTTCTTTAGTCCATCCATAATCAGCTGTAACTGTTGCAAATTGCGAACACCAATGGTCAGGCTAATCGTCACCATCTTATTATGGTCAACTTTCCCGTTAACGGAATTTAAGTACTTAGTGCTGTTATTAATAGAACGGAGGACATCATTGAGCATCCCGTTCCGGTTGTAACCTTGTACCTCAATATCGGCATTATAGTTGGTCTTGTCGCCGGCCGGGTTAGCCCAGTAAACACTGACAATCCGCTGACCGCTCTTCTTAGCCGCCTGAATATTAGGACAGTCGGCCCGGTGAACTGAAACGCCACGGCCCTTCGTAATGTAGCCCGTGATGGCGTCGCCCGGTACCGGATTACAACAATGACTTAACCGGACCAGCAGGTTGTCGACTCCTTCCACGACTACCCCTTCGCTGGAAGCCTTTGCCTGCTTTTGCTTTTGCCGTTCATTAGGCTTTTGAAGGGTCTCGTGATCCTCCAGCAGGGCCTTTTCGGCTGCCTGAGCACGGTCATCTGCTGCCTTCTTCCGCAGGTCAGCGGTGAAGCGATTCCGGACCCCGACCGGTGCAAGGTCACCAAAGCCCACGGCAGCAAACATGTCATCACTGGTTTGGTAGTGCAGCTTAGTGGCTACCTCCTTGCACTTTTCTTCCGTCATTAAATCCGCCGGTGAATAGCCCGCTTCTTGCAGCTGATTCTCTAGCAACCGCTTCCCCTGCTCGATATTTTCTTCCCGGTTGTGGGCCCGGAAGAAGGACCGAATCTTATTGCGGGCCCGCCGGGTTGAAACTAATTCCAGCCAGTCCCGGCTCGGACCAGCCGACGAACTCGAGGTTAGGATGTCAACGATATCACCATTTTTAATCTCGTAGTCCAAAGGAACAATCCGACCGTTGACCTTCGCTCCCGTCGTGTGGTTACCAACTTCGGTGTGAATCTGGTAGGCCATGTCCAGCGGCCCGGCACCCTTCGGCATTTCAATCACGTCACCCTTAGGGGTAAAGGCATAGACCTTATCGGTAAAGATATCGCTTTGAATGCCCTGCATGAATTCATCCGTACCGTGACTTTCACTGCGCATTTCCAAGATTTCTTTAACGACGTTGAGCTTTTGACTATCCCGGGTCTGCTGGACACCATTAGTCTTACCTTCCTTGTATGCCCAGTGAGCTGCCACCCCGTATTCGGCAACTTGGTGCATATGGTGGGTCCGAATCTGGACTTCTAGTGGCCGCCCCTCGGGCCCGATAATGGTCGTGTGGAGGGACTGGTAACCGTTAGCCTTGGGCATGGCAATATAGTCCTTAAAACGACCTGGCATTGGCTTCCAGTTAGTATGAATGGCTCCCAGGGCCGCGTAGCAATCCTTAATTGTATCCACGACGATCCGAATCGCTAGTAGGTCATAGATCTGACTAAATTGCTTGTGCTGAGTCACCATCTTCCGGTAAATTGAATAAATATGCTTGGGCCGGCCATAAATTTCAACATTCGGTCCGAGATCCAGGTCGCTGATCGCCTTTTTAATCAGCTTAATCGAGTGGTTAATAGACTCCACCCGTTGATCCCGCCGTGAGTTCATCAGGTGAACAATTCGGTAGTATTGCTGCGGGTTTAAATAACGTAGGGAAAGGTCCTCTAGTTCCCACTTGATCGTGCTAATCCCTAGCCGGTCGGCAATCGGGGCGTAAATCTCCAGGGTTTCGTTGGAGATTCGCCGCTGCTTATCCGGACGGAGGTGCTTTAACGTCCGCATGTTATGCAAGCGGTCGGCTAATTTGACGATCATCACCCGAATATCCTTAGACATTGCTAACAGGAGTTTCCGGTGGGTCGCGGCCATCTGTTCTTTATTGGATTTATATTGAATCTTCCCTAGCTTGGTATCACCATCCACGATCATCGCAATCGTCGGCCCAAAGAGTTCTTTGATATCGCCTAAGGTGGCACCGGTATCTTCAACAATGTCGTGTAGGTAACCCGCGCAAACCGTTTCCGGATCCATCTGGAGGTTCGCCAAAATCCCGGCAACTTGAATGGGGTGAATAATATATGGTTCGCCCGACTTGCGACGCTGGTCATGGTGACAAATTTCAGCAAAGCGGTACGCCTTTTCAACGAGTGCTACGTGTTCCTTATTCATGTACGAAGCAACCATCTTATGCACATCTTCATGGGTCAGTTCCTTGATTTCTGACATCGCATTACCCCCTTCCGTGACTAATCCTGTTTACGAAGCGAACAGGAAAGATATGTAATTGCGAGATAAGCAAGTGCAAAGTAGTAAGTATATGGTGGTAACCAGACATATGCAGCTACTATGAAAAAGATTGGGAGAATAAATAAGGTCCACCAACGAGCACCAGTCCGGTAGAGGTGACCACCCAACCATACACTAAAGCAACCGTTAATAATTACGAGGACCACGCCGACCCACATCGCATGGGTAATTGGGAGCCGAATTCCCAATACCGGGAGTAGTACTCCAAATAGTAAACTGCCGCCCCATAAGTAATAATCAACTTTTTTAATCCAATTCATCTTTTCAACACCTTATGCTTTTTAAGATTTTTTATCCTAAATTATTTTTTTATTGTAGCACAATACCTAACGATGCGATGCTGCTAATTCACACGCGTAGGAAACCGCGGCGAGGAAGTACAAAGGGGCGGTCTCCGTCCGTAAAATCCGGGGCCCCAGTCCCGCCGGAATAACACCGCTGGCCTTCATTTGCTCGACTTCCTGCTCAGTTAGGCCCCCCTCAGGTCCAAAAACCGCTACCAGGCTCTGTCCGGGCTGAATCTTAGCCATCACTTGGGCTAGGGCTGCAGTCTCGCCCTGCTTAGCCGACTCTTCCCAAGCTACCAGGCGAAAGTCTGCTGGCGATGCTGCTAAGGCGGCCTTTAAATTAGGAAAATAGGAGACCTGGGGCTGGTAATTACGGTGTGATTGTTCCGCAGCCGCGTCCGCAATTTTCTGAAGACGGCCGATCTTGCGCTCTTGCTTGTTACTAACCCAGTGACTAACCGACCGCTGAGCCTCAAAAAAGGCAATCCGGTTGGCCCCCAGCTCTGTTGCCTTTTGAACAATTAACTCCGGCTTCTCCTTGGTCTTCGGCAGGCCACACAACAGGGTGACCTTAACGGGCAGCTCACTTTGCCGGTCCAAGGCCTTTAATACCTTAATCTCGGTCTGCGGGGTCGTTGCCACCACGGTTGCTAAATAGGCCTGGTGGTCAGCAAGAACGACCTCCAGTTTGGTCCCTACTTGGGCACGAAGAACCGTCGTCAGGTGGTGGGCAATGTCTTGGGGAAGAGTAAGTGGCTGCTCTGTGGGCGATACATTCAAAAAGTAACGTTGCATCCTACTCCTCCTCTGTCGTCGGCTTGTGAGCAATAATTCCGTGCCAGTCCTTCATTTTAGTTTCGCTATCGATAATGAAGCCCTGGTCTTGCAACTTTTTCCGGATGAGGCTGGCCTTATCATCGATAATGCCGGAGGTTAAGAATTGACCACCCGGCTTAAGATTCTCATAGGCTTGGGGAATTAATGGCACAATGATTTCGGCCAGGATGTTAGCGACCACAATATCAACCTGGGTATGGATACCGTCTAGCAGGCTATTAACCCCTAGCTTAATATCCTTGGCCACCGGATTGAGTGCCCGGTTCTTCTTAGCGGAGCGAACCGCCACCTCATCAACATCATATGCGGCGACATCCCCGGCACCAAGGGCCTTAGCAGTAATACTCAATACACCTGAACCCGTACCAACATCGATCAATGACTCACCACCGCGAATTACCTTCTCTAAGGCCTCCATCATCAGACGGGTTGTCGGGTGGGTTCCCGTTCCAAAGGCCATCCCCGGGTCTAAATAGATTACCTTTTCACTAGCCTGGGCTGGCGTGTATTCTTCCCACTCTGGAACAATGGTCAGTTCATTCGTTACCCGCAACGGGTGGTAGTACTTTTGCCAAACCGTTGCCCACTTTTCATTATTAACCGCTTCGGCACTAACCGTCCCGGGGCCGGGATTTAGGCCGTAGCTAGCTAATTTGGCTACCTGGGCAGAAATGGTCGGAACCAGTTCCGGTAAAAAGGCCGTTTCCGGGAAATAGCCCGTTACCGCTGCCCCCTGCTTACGGTGCGGGATCTCATCTGGATCAATAATTTCGCCATGTTGCCCATAACGGCCGGCATGGAGGTTAGCAAAGTCGGCTGCATCGTCGATCTGGACCCCCTGTGCGCCGGCATTAGTCAAGAGATAACTGACGGCCTCAACCGCTTCACTTGAGGTAACTACTTTTACCGCTGTCCAATTCATGTATTTCCTCCTTATAATCAACAAAAATCGTGACCATCTTCACCCGCTGGTCACGATTTACAACTACTTATTACTCGTCATCTTCACCCTGGTCATCCTTGGCCCGCTTTCTCTTTTCTTTTTCCATATGATGCTTCAAGTAGTCGATCAAGTCTGACTCGGTCAAGAAGATCCGTGGGTGGTGCTGGTGGTGAAGACGAACATCAATTTCGTTTATTTTTAAACGTCCGGTCCAAGTGTGGGAGTAACGAATGATTACCCGATTATTCAGCCGGTGCTTGCCAAAGCGAAAGACATAGACGTGTTGTGGTGTCATCATTGGCCGAATATATTCACGTTTGTACATTAAATCATTATCGCGCATAAACTGCTTGGTACGATTAAGAATGGTAATCACCTCCTCCAAAGTTTTCTAACAGGTTGAACTTACTCAATCTTAACAGATACTACTATATTTTATCACATGTTACGGTACGACCATAGTAAAATCGTCACGATATTTAAAGTTAATGTGAAAGCACTTATTTTCAACTATATTATAGATTTTTCACAAAGTAATGCTATAATACATTTGAGATATAATCTCGAAATTGCACAAGATATAGATGAAAGGGAGACTGCATATTTATGTCTAAGAATCATCAAAAAGTTGTCCTCGTCGGTGACGGGGCTGTCGGCTCAAGTTACGCCTTCGCAATGGCTCAACAAGGAATCGCTGAAGAATTTGCGATTGTTGATATCATTAAGAAGCGGACTGAAGGTGACGCTTTGGACCTGGAAGATGCTACTGCATTTACCGCCCCAAAGAACATCTACTCAGCCGATTACGACACCTGCAAGGATGCTGACCTGGTAGTTATTACTGCCGGTGCTCCACAAAAGCCTGGTGAAACCCGTCTGCAATTAGTTGACAAGAACTTGAAGATCATCAAGTCCGTTGTTGAACCAATTGTTAAGTCCGGTTTCGACGGTATCTTCCTGGTTGCTGCTAACCCAGTTGACATCTTAACCTACGCTGTTCAAAAGTTCTCTGGCTTCCCAAAGAACAAGGTTGTCGGCTCAGGTACTTCTCTGGACTCCGCTCGTCTGCGGGTTGCCCTTGCTAAGAAGTTCGATGTTGACCCTCGTGATGTTTCTGCTAACATCATGGCTGAACACGGTGACTCCGAATTTGCCGCATACTCCAGCGCTACGATTGGTGGCAAGCCATTACTTGACATCGCCAAGGAACAAGGCGTTTCCGACGACGAACTGCTTAAGATCGAAGACGACGTTCGTAACAAGGCTTACGAAATCATTAACCGTAAGGGTGCAACCTTCTACGGTGTTGCTACTGCCTTGATGCGGATTTCACGTGCTATCTTACGTGACGAAAACTCTGTACTCCCAATCGGTGCTCCACTGAACGGCGAATATGGTTTAAAGGACATTTACATTGGTACACCAGCTGTTGTTAACGCTTCTGGTGTTGCCCGCGTAATTGAAGTTCCATTAAACGACCGTGAAGAAAAGGCAATGGCTGCTTCTGCTGCTGAACTGCAAAAGGTTGCCAAGAACGGTCTGGCTAAGTTGGAAAACAACTAAGCGCTCTTTGCCGAAAAGGACTGGCGATAACTCATTCGCCAGCCCTTTTTTAGTTTTAAAAATTAAGGTTTTCCCTAATCGGCTAAAAAGCAATTGTTTCCAGAAAGTTACTATTATAAAATTAGTATATAGCAGTAGCCTGCACTAACAACCTAAAGGAGGTTATTAACTTGTCCAAAATTGAACAACTGCAAGCGACCTTAACTGAAAAGAACCTAGATGCGGCCTACATCAGTGATCCAATGAGCATTGGTTACCTAACCGGCTTTTTTGAGGACCCGATCGAGCGGGTCATGGCCCTGCTAGTCTTTCCGGATGCGGAACCATTCCTCTTTACACCGGCCCTAGAAGTTGAGGCGGCTAAGGGAACCGGATGGTCTCACCCGGTTTATGGTTACCTCGACCACGAAGACCCGTATGCTTTAATTGCTAAACACGTCCGGGCCCAGGTCACCAATCCTGTTAACTGGGGAATTGAACAAAGTCACTTGACGGTCCAACGTTTACGGGGCCTAAAAGGACAATTCCCGAATGCTAAATTTACCACCGACCTAACGCCAACTATCGAACGCCTCCGGTTAATTAAATCGGATGATGAAATTGCCAAGTTAAACGAAGCTGGTAAATGGGCCGACTTCATGCTCGAGGAAGGGTTCAAGAACCTCCAATTAGGACGAAGCGAACAAGAAGTTGCTGCTAATTTGGAATTCGCCCTCAAGAAGCACGGGATCATGCACACTAGCTTTGATACCCTGGTACAAGCGGGCGCCCATGCCGCTGAACCCCACGGGGCTACTTCGCAAAACCCAATTGAAAACAATGAACTAGTCCTCTTCGACCTCGGCTGCATTGTTGACGGTTACTGTAGCGATGTTTCCCGCACCGTTGCTATTGGTGAACTCAATGAGAAGCAACAAGACATCTACAATGTTTGCCTCGAGGCCCAACTAGCAGCTCAGGATGCCGCTAAGCCAGGAATTACCGCTGAAGAGCTCGACCGGGTTGCCCGGGACGTTATTACCAAGGCGGGCTACGGTGAGTACTTTATTCACCGGCTCGGTCACGGTTTGGGAATGAGTGATCACGAATTCCCATCCATTATGGAAGGCAACCAACTGGTCCTCGAACCGGGGATGTGCTTCTCCATTGAGCCAGGAATCTACATCCCAGGCGTCGCTGGTGTCCGGATTGAAGACTGTGTTCACATCACTGCAGATGGTTGTGAACCATTTACCCATACCAGCAAGGAACTTAAAGCCTTTAACTTAGCCTAAAATTATATTAAATAGCCCCCTCCTAAACCAGGTCAATCCTGGTCTAGGAGGGGGCTTTATTTACTAAAATTAAAGGTTCGGATCCATCTTAAAGGACATCTTCGAGAGTTCACAACCTTCAGTTAATAATTCATAGAAGAGCGCCTTGGTTCGTTCATTATAGTGAACCGCAACTTCATGGTTTTGCTTAGTGAGGTAAGCCGTCAGTTCTGAACCGCTAAGTTGGCTGGCCTTTTGGTCCACTTCGGCAATCTTACGCCGCGCCCATTCATTGAGTTCTTTTTGGTAGTCCTCATCCTTTTCCATAAATTCTTCGTAGTGACTCTCAACCACTTCCGCCAATGCTTCGTTAAGCCAGTAGGCACTCTTTAGGTCCATCTTTGCCGGTACGTTACGGTACGACTCGTCGGTATCGTCAGCATTGGCAAAGAATGGTACGTAAGGGTTAAAGGCTGGTACACCGAGTTCAATCCAATGGATACTGGTCTTAAAGCGCTTGGCATCCCGTACCTGCAAAATATGGGATTGGGCAGTCCGGGAAAGTGAAATGGCCCGGTAGGTCTTCCGCTCTGGACTATCCCCCATCGGATCATACGGTGTTTCATTAAAGTGCGACTTCAAGACATACTGAATGTCTTCCGGTGAAATCTTAAATTCGGCCTTCCGAATAAATGGCATTTCACCGTCCTCCGGTGTCTGTCCCTGAGCAGCCTTAGGACTGAGGTAGCGTTGGGCAAACCAGGTCCGAGGCGTGTTATAGTGCCGGTCCTTTTGGGTACTGGTACCGAAAATATGCCGAAAATCCCACCGGTTTTCATCCGGGTTCAATTGGTGGTCGGCGACAAATTCACGGATGCCATCTGCCCACATGTAATTTTCTGGATCATTAAAGTCAATATCTTCGATGGCCATTTGGTTAGGCGTAACGGCATAGCAATCGTCAGGAATCCGCACAGCAACCCATTGGTGACCGGTTACAACTTCCATGTACCAAACACTGTCTTGATCAGCGAACTGCATCCCATTTCCTTCGGCGGAACCATACTTGGCAATTAACTTACCAGTATATTCCACCCCTTCCCGGGCAGAATGGATAAATGGCAAAACCAATGTACACAGTGAGTCTTCCGCCAGTCCGTTCTTCACAAAAGGATCATACGCCAAAACGCGGTCATTGGCATAAACGCTTTCCGTAAACGAAGCAGCCACGTTAGCTTCATTGATCCCATCCTCCTCATTAGGGCCCGCAGACTGGTCCAGACTAGGGGTTGAGGTGTACCGCATCCCACTTTCCGGCATTGGTACAGTGACCTTATTGTAAGGCGAAACGTAAGTCTCATGACGGTCATGGACGGCCGGCTTAACTAAAAAGCGCTTGGGTTCAATTGCCTTTACCCGGTCTTCATTCCGGCAAACATAGGTTGACCCATCTAGTGAAGCCTTCTTACCAACCATGATTGATGTACATGCGTCCTTATTTTGCATTATCCGATTACCTCCTAATAAATATTAGATAGTTACTGATTAATTGTCTAATTAAGAGCAATAACTTTAATTATATATTAACATGTCAATGATAGCAGTTACAATCCGAGCTTTTTCACCCGTTCGGATCCTACTTGGTTATTAAATTATCAATTTTCCACCAATCAGGGAGGTTGTCGTTTCTCCTCCTGAAAGATAGTACACAAAGGGCTCCAAGCATCCGGAGGTTTTCCGAATGTTTGGAGCCACTTTATTAACAAGTAAAGCCGTAATGACTTCGCACTTGCCCATTATCGCAACTTACACCGAGTCGGTTACTATTCAGTAACCCCCGTCTTAAAGATTGCGATTCCGTGAACATCATATTTCTCATTATTCGTTTTCTTGCCACTAGCGACATCGATGATGTACTGGATAAACTTAGCAGCTAGGTCGTCCATTGATTCATTCATCAATTGACCGGCATCAAAGTCGATCCACCGTGGCTTAAGGTTGGCAATGTAAGAGTTAGAAGAAACCTTTACCGTTGGTACATAGGTAGCAAACGGTGTTCCCCGACCGGTGGTAAATAGGACCATCTGACAGTCAGCAGATGCTTCAGCTGAAGAGGAAACCAGGTCATTACCAGGTGCCTGAAGCAAGTTCAGTCCCTTGGTCTTAATCTTATCCCCATATTTCAAAACATCGTTAACGGCTGACGTCCCGGACTTTTGGGTACAACCGAGTGACTTATCTTCAAGGGTGGAAATCCCCCCCGCCTTGTTACCCGGTGATGGGTTTTCATAAATTGGCTGGTGGAAACGTTCAAAGTATTCCTTAAAGTTGTTGATCAAGCCCACGGTTTTATCAAACGTCTTTTCATCCTTCGCCCGTGACATCAGGATGGTTTCTGCCCCAAACATTTCCGGAACTTCGGACAAGACCGTCGTTCCACCTTGGGCGGCCACAAAGTCTGAGAGACGGCCCAGCAATGGGTTAGCAGTTACCCCAGACAAACCATCGGAGCCACCGCACTTCAAACCGATCTTTAGCTCACTCAGTGGTTGTGGCGTCCGCTGGTCGTCTTTAACCGCATCGTTTAACTCCTCGAGCATTGCCAAACCATCGGTAATTTCATCATCACTATCCATGGATGACAGGAACTTAACCCGCTTAGGA
Source organism: Limosilactobacillus sp. (assembly GCF_051873035.1). Lineage (GTDB taxonomy): Bacteria > Bacillota > Bacilli > Lactobacillales > Lactobacillaceae > Limosilactobacillus. Next base: position 735 of record NZ_JBJEEL010000062.1, on the reverse strand, counting down.
TCAATCGAGCCATTAGCCTTGGTGAGGGCCTCTTTCATCTTCGTTAACTCGTCATCATCGGCAGAGCCCAGACCACAAATCAGGACGGCACCAGCATTCGGCTGCATGGCTGCATCAACTAGGATTTTACGAGCGCGCTCATAATTATCCTGTGGTGTATCAATCCCGTAGGTATGCTTAAGGGGAACCACATTATCGAAATTCCCATTGTCCGGGTGGAGGGCCTTAAACTGGGTTACGAGCGGGTCAACTAGCTCACTAACCGAACCAACTACCGGGATAATGTAAAGGTCATTTCTGATTCCGACCTTACCATTCGGCCGCTGATAGCCCATAAATGTCCGGTCATCCTTTTTGGCCTTATTTGTGATCTTGATTGGCTGATAGGTATACTTTAATTCACCAGAGAGGTTCGTGGCAATGTTGTGAATATGAACATGTTCCCCCCGCTTGATATCTTGAGTAGCGTGGCCGATTGGGTAACCATACTTGATAATGTCGGCTCCGTTAGCGATATCTTCAAGGGCAATTTTGTGTCCCCGTGTAATATCTTCGAGGGTGGTGACATCACCATGGTCAGCGGTTTTTAAAACCGTCCCCTTCGGCAGATCTTTCAAGGCTACCGCCACGGAATCATGTTTATCCAAAATAATGAAATTATTCATTATTCATAACTCCTTTTACTTTTCGTTACGAATCCGCATTAATTCTTCGTGGAACTTTTGAGCGTTAGCA
>NZ_JBJEEL010000061.1:0-6624 GCF_051873035.1 Limosilactobacillus sp. | reverse complement strand
CATCTAAATCATACGCTAAGGCTTTCTAATTTACACAAACTTCTTGACACTCTCCCAAAGTATTAGGCTGCTACATAGATCTGATATAATTAACGCAAATCCAACGAAAAGACTGTGAGTATTTTGACGAAAAGCAAATTATACGACATTGTAATGGCCATTCTCGCCCTTGTGTCAATCTTCTTGATCATCCTGAGCTTCGGTGGCGTGATTAACCTAAACACTGGTTATCCCGAGCTACTCAACAATGTCCTCCTGATCGTCTTCACGATTGATTACTTCGGTCGCCTGGCACTTGCTAAAGACAAGCGTAAATTCTTCAAGGACAATATCTTTGACCTCCTGTCGATCATTCCGGTCTCACCAGCATTCAATATCTTCCGGCTGGGCCGCCTGGCACGGTTCTTCCAGATCTTCCGCCTGCTGCGCCTGATTGGATTGACCGGGAAGCTCAACCGCCTTCTCCACACCAATGGCCTGATCTACATCATCTACACCAGCATCTGTATCCTGGTCATTGCTGCATCAATGTACTCAATCAGTGAACACGTCCCCTATGGTCGCTCCCTCTGGTGGGCCATCGCCACGGCAACTACCATTGGTTACGGTGACATTTCGCCCCATACCTTTATCGGTAAGCTCGCCGCAATCTTCTTGATGATCGTCGGAATTGGAATTGTCGGGGTGCTGACTAGCTCCTTAACCAATCTCTTTATCCATGACCACACAGAAGACCAGATGCAAAAGATCCTAGATAAGCTCGATCAAATTGAAAAGACCAACCATGAGCTCACCGCCGAGATCAAGCAACTCAAAACTAGCCAAAAAGAAAAGATGAAGTGATTGCGTAATATCACTTCATCTTTTTCTTATCGATCAATTGAATCATTGTTCCATACCCAGTGACCACCAGGAACTTCGGGGCAACCTGGACATTAGCAACATCAGTAGTAAAGCGAACGTTGACCACCCCATCGGCCCCCTTGGCCGTTGCCCGTGACTTGAGCTTGGCCTCAACATCACTAAAAAGCTGGTCCATGGACTCAAAGGCATCAATCTCCTCGCTCGGCAGCATCAAATGGCTAGTCGCGTTGACAATCCCTAGGATTCGGTGGGCCTGCGGAAAAGCCTCGGTTGATAAAAACATCTAATCACCTCATACCCTATTATACACAAAAGGGCTCTTTGTCAATCGGTAAGGATGAAGAGAATTTGGAGAACTAGACTAAGCTACCTTGGCTATTGGTCTAGTTCTCCTTTTTGGTAATTCACGAATCATGAGGTTAGAATTCTTCAACGAAATGAGAATCCTAATCCGAAAATGAAAGAAGTTGCGATAGCCATATGCGGTCCGTTTGATTATCTTGATTTTATTATTAGTACCTTCGATCGGCCCGTTGGTTAGTCGGGTGTAAAAGCTGGCAATAATTTCCTGGCGGTGCTTGGCGAGTGTTCGCTTAACTCGTCTTATAACATTTGGTAGATTATTTCGCTTAATTAACTGATCTAACAAAGTCTGACTACGGTGACTAATTGCGGCTATTAAATCTTGATAGTATTCGTAGGCAGCTCTTAGTTCTGGAGAGAAGTTGAGCAGCCGTTCTACGACATCTTGATTAGACAAACAAGCGTGATAAAAATTACGTCGTGAATAGTAGTGCAGGTAATCTAGCTGGCCCTCCTTAGTCATTAATAACTTCCAATAATGCTTTAAAGCGCGGTATTCATGTGTATTAGCCCCGTATTCTTTCATAACCTTAAGCCGGGCACTTTGAAGTGCCCGGTAAGCCTGGACAACGACGTGGAAATGATCAGCTACAATCATAGCCTGGGGAAATAAGTCATGAATTAGGTTACGATAAGGTTCAAACAGATCGACAACGACAATCTTAACCGACCAGCGAGCCTTTTTAGAGTAGTGAGAAAGAAAGTAATTACGCATGAAACGCGAATTACGAGACTGAATGATGTCAATAGTACGATGGTTCTGCGGATTCATTAAGATCATACTCATCCTACTTTGGGCAAACTTACCGGATTTAAAGTCATCAAAAGCGATGGTTGCCGGTAACCAGTGAGGATTAGTCTTTAAAGGTATCTTCGAGGCCCTCGAGCTGACGCTCAACGGTGTTAGTAGAAACATTGTGATGACTAGCAATCGTCCGCATTGATTCATTCTCACTGAGTTCCTGTACAATATGGTATTTAACGACATTCGCAATTCGACAGGCAAAATTAACTCCTTGGACCTCGGCAACCTTGGTAACTCGCTTGGGGCATTGGGGCGATGGTGGACAGAGATACTGTTGTTTCTTGATTTTTAAGACAGCTGGTTTTCCAGCCAGTGTAAGGATTTTGATCGTTACGGGCCGCTTACGGAAGCCATTGCGACGCATCAACTGGCCGCAAAGCGGACAGTGCATGGGATAAGACTGAATTAAATGGATGATCTTTAGTTCTTTATCCTCAGTTAAAAATGGTTTGTCAGGTTTTAAGTAAGGATCCTTGATTCCAGTCCAAAAATTGATATCATTAGTCATGAGGAATATATCCTTTCTAAGACAACTGAGTGGTTATGGGGATAACTTAAGACAGTTGTCTTTTTTATTTTTAAATCAATGGTACAGCAAGTAACAAAAAACGGTAAAGATAAGAAATCATCTTATCCTTACCGAATATCATAGAACCCACAAAAGGACGCAAGTACAATGCCTGCGTCCTTCAATAACTCACGGAAGGAATCTTGCCACTTTGCACTGGAACTAACTACATACAATTATCTTTGATTCTAAACTTCCGCAAAGTCGCATTTCTTACCACTGTCAAAGTGCACCCTGGTGACCTTATTACAGAACTTAAACGAACTCAAAACTTTAATCGATGTTTCTGGTCACACTTACGTTGCTTCTAGCCTACTCCATAACTTCCTTCGGCGCTTTGATCAAGTGGGAGGTGCCATGACGAATCATGTCCTCTTTCGTTCTTATTTCCTTCCACGTCTTTAATATACCATCTTATGGAAGCGATTACAACTACTATTTTAAATTTTTAAAAGTGCCGCCATCGCTACGATATTGTTAAGGGCATGCAGGGCAATAGAGTTCTTTAACGAACCGGACCGCCGGTAGACGTATGCCAGCACCATCCCCATAAAACAATAGGTACAAAAACTAACGATATTGGTACTGATGTGCGCCAACGAAAAGACCAATCCTGACAAAATTATCTTTGGCCAAAACCAATCTGGCTTAAAGAACAGATTCGTCAACACCCCACGGAAGATCAGCTCTTCAGCTACCGGAGTCAGCGTAAAGGACGAGATGGCAAAAACCACGGTCGCCAACTGATTATGGGTAAGCATCTGGGCAATCGCCTGATTATTAGCGGTCTGCGTCTGATGAAACAGCAACATGTTCAACTGACCAAAGAAGCTCATCCCAATCAGTAAAACAAAGTAGCCCAGTATCACCAGCCCAATCCGAAAGTGGCCACCACTCAACTGGTTGTATTGATTATAGAGCCGCCGGGCCCAGCCAATGATGAAGGCAAACATTATCAAAAAGATTGCCAGTAGCAAGATGGTCAACCAGAGATTGTTCGGGTGCCGATTAGCAATTGAAATTGCCACCGGCGGTAACTGGATCAATAAAAATAGGATCAGCATGATCCCAACCCGGTATATAAAATCAAAAAAGCTTGCAAGTTTACTCATTTTTATGCTGTTCTGCTTCCTTCTCCCGCTGTTTCCGTAACCGGTGGTAACTCCGCTTAGCTGTCACCCGGGTCACCCACAGGTTAGCGCCGACAAAGCCCAGGACCCATAAAAGATACATCAGCCAGCCGGAAATAACGTTGGTTGCCGTTAGCCAAACCAAAACGGCAAAAATAATAAAAGTGGGGAGAATAATTTTAATTAGGTATTCTGCTTTCAATCATCTTACCTCTTTTTTCCACCTAGTTTACTAAAATTAAAAAGGGATCACAACCCAAACGAATGTGATCCCTAAATCAATTTTATTGTACTTAAAGTGGGGTGCGAACCCGGGCCGTACTCTGGCGCTGGATTAATTCCACGGGGAAGCGTTGAATCTGTTCCTGTTCCTGATCGGAATGGATTTTATTCAGCAACATCTTAGCGGCCCCGATTCCGAGGTCCATGATTGGCTGGCGAATCGTGGTCAGTTGTGGTGAGACGTACTCATCCAAGTAGATATCGTCATACCCCATTACAGAAATCTGATCAGGCACCTTGACCCCCTGCTCTTTCAGCCCCCGCATCAAGCCAATAGCCATGTCGTCGTTACCGGCAAAGGCTGCCGTCACACCCGTCTTAATAACGGCCGCAGCGGCATTATAGCCCCCCTGTAGACTCAGTGGGGCTTTGATGACATTATGATCCACATCCAGTTCAATGTGGTTTTTACGCAGGCAATCCTGGAAACCAGTTAGCCGTTGAGTGAAGTTCTCACTTAGCTCATTGGGTTCCAAAATTGCAATCTTATGGTGACCAAGATCGGCCAGGTGCTGAGCGGCCAGCGTACCACCGCGGTAATCATCGGTCAGCACCCGGGTCCCCTCTTGAGCGTAGTTTTGATCAAAAAGGATATATGGGACGTCCCGGGCCCCGATGATTTGATTAACCGTATCGGTAGTCATGGTAGCACTGGCAATGATTAACCCATCAATTGATCGTTCCAACATCTGCGAAAGGTAATTCTGCTCCAATTCAGCATTCCGATCAGCACTGAAAATCAGCGGAATCATCCGCTCATGCTGGGCAACGTGCTGAACCCCCTCAACAAAGGTACTAAAGAAGGGACTAGTAATGTTCGGTACTAAAACCCCAATCATACTTGACGACTGGCGCAGAATCAGACTCCGGGCATTAAAATCGGGCACATACCCATACTCGTCACGTAATTTGAGAATTTTATCCCGGGTTTTCTTGCTGAAACGTTCCCCCTTACCATTCAGAATCTGTGACACCGTCGTTACTGAGACACCAGCAAGTCGGGCGATGTCGCGAATTGTTACTTTTTTCCCCATTTTGATCCCACCACTTTCGTTTGTTACTCTCTAACTTTATATTAATTTGGGGATCGTTGCAATTAATCTTCGGGAAAAATATCCGCGAAAATCTGCTGACCGGTAGCCATTTGGGTTCCCCGGAAACGCAGGTAATCAATTTGTGCCAGGAGGACCTGGTATTCCCACAACGACGACAGGTCATGCTCATTGAAGTAGTGCAGTACCAGTTGGATACGGTCAAGCTGGGCAATCTTTCCAGTAAAATCGTCAGCACCCTTATATTTGCGGGTCCCAACCACTACCGGAAGCTGATTAGTGTAGGAATCTCGCAAAGCGTTCTCCAACAAGTTGCCACTGGTAATCTCTGGATGATCATCCAAAAACTCCTGCACGTGCCAGACATCAAAGTAGTGATAGCGGTGGGCCACCTTAGTCTTCTCTGAGACGGTCGTCAGGTAGTCAGTCTGTCGAATTACTGCCTGAATACTGCTGATCCGGATCACAATCAAGCCATTAATCTTACCGTCCCAGTCAATGCTGATCAACAGGCAGAAGACCGGGTCCATGCCAACCACAAAGCCAACATTAAAGTAATCATCCCCCGGTAGGTTATGGACTTCCACCAGGTAGCCCTGCTGTTTCGCCAGGGCCAGTTGTTCACGGATCATATTCTCCGTCATTTTCTCCATTTTTTCTTCACCTTACTATTAATATTTTTGTCTCCGACCGGGTCCTAAACCTCGAGCAGCCGGACTTCTATGAGATTTAAAAATATAAATAAGCCATCCTTCCTACTAAATCTAGCAAAATTTACCATAGGAATCCACAACATTTTGTAGTAAGATGGTTTTTGTGTTATTAAAAGTAAAGAGGGGCCATCATGGTGATTATTACAGCAGGAATGATTGGTGTCGGCAAAACTACACTTACGGGAAAGATTGCTGAACACTTAAATACTAAAGCATTTTTCGAACCAGTCGGTGAAAATCCCGTTTTACCACTGTACTACAAAGATCCGAAGCAATACGGTTTCCTGCTTCAGATCTACTTCCTAAACAAGCGGTTCTCAATGATCAAACAGGCACTGTCTGATGACAACAACGTCCTCGACCGTTCCATCTACGAGGATGCCCTGTTTACTCGGGAGAACAACGCGGAAGGTAACATCACTGATACCGAGCTTGAGGTATATCTTAACCTCCTCGATAACATGATGAAGGACTTACAGCAACTGCCAAAGAAGGCACCAGACCTCATGGTTTACTCCGAAACCGACTTTGAAACGATCCTCTACCGGATCAAGAAACGGGGCCGGGACTATGAGCAAATCGATAACAACCCAGAGCTGAAGGACTACTATTACAAGATGTGGAGTGCCTACAAGCAATGGTACAAGGATTACGACGCTAGTCCCAAGATGAAGATCGATCTTGAGACGTATGATCTGGAAGACCCGAAGAACGTGGAAACGGTTCTGGGAATGATCGACGAACGCCTGGCTTCAATCCGTTAATATCAAAAAGACTGAGAATTATTCTCGGCCTTTTTTATTTGGCAGATTGTAAAATTTAAGTTGAACATTTAAGTGGACAGAAA
>NZ_JBJEEL010000060.1:0-36658 GCF_051873035.1 Limosilactobacillus sp. | reverse complement strand
GGCGTTTTTTATTTACCACCAACTGGGTGGCTAACTTCATTCTATAATCTACCTAATTTAACAAAGCTAACGGGAATGGCCGTCTGAATTCTAACGGTTGCTCCCTTAGACGTTCGGTCATAGCTAATTTGGGCACCATTGACAGTTGTAACCTGCCCCCGACACTTTTCTACCGCCTGGCCATGATCATTAACAACCGTCATTAGGTCAGGTAACGTTGCTAGGAATCGTTCATTCATGATAGTAACCTCCTCCTTATTGCTACCTTAATTATAAAAGCGCTTGCAAAAATTATGAAAAAGGGTTCCTAATCATGGCCAGCGAAATTGATCCTTATCCGGATTAGATCAGGGAACTAAACGTTTACTAATTCGGTATAATAAATTTAAAAGGGAGGAATTATGATGACCAGTATTCGCCAACTCGCCCAGCATACGGGCTTTTCACCGGCAACGGTTTCCCGGGTTCTAAACCATGATCCACATTTTTCCGTCAAGGAAAGTACCCGGCAGGCAATTATTAAGGCTGCCCAGCAGCAAGGTTACCAAGTAGGGGCCCACCGTCAACAGGTAACCGCGATGCAGCTGCAAAACAGCCCGGTTCTGGTCATCCAAACACCGCAAAAACTAGCTCTACCCTACTTTTTAACCATTAAACAGGGAATTAAAGATGAGGCAAAGCAACGGGGACTGATCATTCAAAAGCGGTTTACCATCCCTGACCCGTCATTTCACTATCGAGACGTCCGCAGCTACCGCGCCGTTATCCTCATTGGGGTCTTTGACCGGTCCTTTCTAGAACAACTGTACTGCAATAACCATAACCTGGTCATCATTGACGACTACCGCTACTTTGCCAACTATGACCTGGTTCGTAATAACTATGAAGTTGCGACAGCGCAGGTCTTAAACCACCTCTATTCACTTGGGCACCGGCGAATTGCCTTTATCGGTGGTGGCGAATACCCATGGAAAAAGGATGGTAGTCGCGGCGCCCACACTACTGATGTTCGTACTCGGACCTATAAAAACTGGATGCAGGCCCACCACCTAGCCGCACATACCTATGAGACAGATTGGAGTAGCAAGGAGGGCGCACAGGCAATGAAGGAGCTGGTTCAAGCGGCGCTGCACTTCGATGCTGTCCTGACCGCCAGCGATGGCCTGGCAACGGGGGTCTACCAAGTCGCTGCGGATCACCACATTGCTATTCCCGAGTCCCTAGCAGTGGCTAGCTTTGATGATAGTCAGCAGGCCCAGCAACTCGCTCCATCCCTTTCCTCCGTTCGGCCACATAGCTACGAAATGGGACGGACGGCAGTACGGCTGGTCTTAGAACGGTTACTGGAGCACCGGACTGTCCCCATCCAGGCAATCCTTCCCGCGACATTTATCAAACGGGAAAGTACCCACAAGGAGAATAGCGATTAGGTATATAAGAAGCCCGTAATATTCGCTTTTTGAATATTACGGGCTTCTTATTGGGTCGAAACCGCCCCCACCTATTTCATATTTTTCGTTAGGAATTCATCCATGATCCGGTTAAACCGGTCCGCCTGCTCCGCCATTACCACGTGGCCGGATTGGTCAACCGCCGCGTGGGAAACGTGGTCCGGATTAGCCGCGGCCATTACATCCGCGAAGCCACCGTCAAAATAAGGACTCTGGTTCGCCGTTACCAATAATAATGGTACCTTGGCATCTTCAATGGCCGTCCGCCAGTCTTTCTTGGCGTGGTCATATAACAATGGCAGGTTATCCGCCCGGACGAAGGGGAACATCTCCTTGGCCGGTGCCAGGTGGTCTAGCACCTTTTTCGGCACCCCGTTGAGGGTTTCACGGACATTACCGTGTTCCTTGAGTTTCAGCCGGTACGAGGCCCGGGTAATATCCATGTAACCATAGTGCCAGCGGGGCGTATTCAGCATCTTCGGGGACTGGTCAATGGCAATCGCCCCCTGGATTGGGAAGTCAGGGTACTGGTTCAAGAAGCCATAGACCTCGGCCGCCCCCATCGAGTGGCCGATGAGGAAGGGATGATCTAACTTCAGGTATTCAAGCAGCTCATGGAGGTCAGAAATCAGCCGGTCTACTGAGTCGAGGTTGGCTGTGTGGCCGGATGCCCCGTGGTTGCGCTGGTCATAGGTAACCACCTGGTAGCCCTGCTTAACTAGTTCGGGTACTTGCAGGCACCAGATCTGCTGGTAGCCACCAAAGCCGTGGATCAGTACCACCGGTTGGCCACTGCCTGTGACCTGGTAGTTCAATTCAACCCCATCACTAGTCCGAAAGTCCATTACCTAACTCCTCCTTCACTAACGTTAAGAAGACCGTCACAATTACCAAATCAGCGGTCCCACCCAGGCTGAGGTGGCGCTTAGAAAATTCCTGCTCAAGGTCATTTAAGGCTGCCCGACCGGCTGGCGTCGTAATCCCCCCAGCCGCGAGGCAGCGATCAATTTGCTCATCCTTCCACTTAAGGATCGCTGGATCACCGGCCCGTTTGATCAGGGTCGAATCTTCGGTATGCCGGGCCAGGGCCAGGAAGGTTTGAATAATCCGGGTATTCCAGTTTCCCTTACTAGTGGCCATTGCTGGTAGGCCGTAATTAAATACGGTTGGGTAGCCGGCCTGGGCCTCCCCGCGGATACCGGTCAAACCATACTCACGGTACTGCTTTTCCCCCGCCGTCTGCCTATCCTTAGCGGGTAGCCGGCCCATGTCATCCTTAACCAGGTCGACTAGCATCTGCTGGACTACTTTTTGGACATCTGTCAACGAGACTTGGCCTAAGCGGCGCCAACTATCGGCCACTGCCATGACCAAGATTCCCAAGGAGAAGACGGCGCCCTTGTGGGTATTAACCCCCTTCGTTGCCGTGAACATCTCCTGCTCGGCCACCTTCCCGAATTCCCGTAGTTCCGCAAACATCAGTGGGTAGTCCGCCTGAGTTGCCTGTAGTCCGAGGTCGGCGGCCTGTTTCAGGTAACGGTGTAAAGATAAAGAACTGTTAACGAAGGTAAAGGCATCCATGTCCGGGTGGGCACCGTGCTCGACCGGGTCAACCAAACCGGGCTTCGGCCAGGCCATCATCTCGTAGAGCAAGGACTGTTGGGCCAACTGAACTAGCCGGTCGCTAACCACGGTCCGTTGCTCGATCACCAAGGCATCGATAATTAACTTATTAACCGCCGCCTGCAACTCTTTAACCGAGTGCCGCCGGGACCGGCCACAGTCCTTGGCAGGGCGGCCACAGACAAAGCACCGCCGGGCCGGTTGACCAGAATCAGACCGGGAAAGCGGCCGGACCTGGCCATCTTCTTGGACCAACACGTCGAGGTCAAAGAGCCGGCGACTGGGAGTGGATTCCTCAAATTCAGTTGTCTGTCCCTTAACGACCGTTGCGGGGGCCTTGACCAAGTAGAAACGTTCCGGACCGGTGCCCGCCGTCAGCCACTGACCCTTCTGGTAAAAGAGGACTCCTGCTGCTAACCAGTCCTCTTCCAGCTTCTGGAGTTCCGCGACGAAGAAGCGGGTGATCGCCTGGTTATTCTTAATGGGACCGGGGATGTTGAGCTTTGCCGCTACCACCGTCATTTCCGGATAGTCAGCGACTAGTTTTCGTTGGACGGCTGCCCGGTGGTCCTTATTGGCTAGTACCGCTGGGATATCTTGGGGTTCCCCCGTTGTAAAAATATTCTTCATCATGGACTCCTTTTGTGTAGACTAATATGAACAGTGTATGTATAAAAGTGGGCGAAGTCAAAATACTCCGCCCACTCCTTATTTATATTATGTGTTTACCGACGAACTAGTCCTTAATTTGCTTTACTTCGTCGATCAAGGTACCGTCACGGTATTCAACCAGGGCCACAGTCCGGTCAGTGTATTCGATTGGCTTTGGCTTACCAACAATACCTTCTGCCCGCTTTTGCAGTTCTTCGATTGAAACCAGCGGAATACTTGGGGCCTTCTTGAAGGCCTCGATTAGGTCCTTCCGTGCTGGGTTAACGGCAACCCCGACTTCAGTAACCAGGACATCAATGGATGAACCAGGCGTGGTGATGGAGTTAACGGCTGGAACAACCGTTGCGATCCGGCCACGGGTCAATGGTGCCGAGATAATCGTCATCTTAGCAGTACCGGCATCTTGGTGACCACCAACGGCACCACGGATAACACCGTTTGAACCGGTCAGTACGTTAACGTTGAAGTCGGTGTCGATTTCCAGTGCCGACAGGATGGCGATGTCCAGTTGGTCAACCATGGCACCCTTGTTGTCAGGGTCGGCGTACCAGGAACCATCAATTTCAGTTTGGCCAGGGTTGGACTTCATGCTGGAAGCAGCACCCTTGTCAAAGTCTTGTACGTCCATAACCTTCTTAACCAAGCCTTCTTCAAGTAACTTAACGATTGGTGAAGTCGTCCCACCACAAGTGAAGGAAGCCTTGATGTCATTGTCCAACATGGATTGACGTAAGAAACGGGTAACGGCCAGTGAAGCACCACCAGTACCAGTCTGGAAGGAGAAGCCATTCTTGAAGTAAGGTGAGTTAACGATGACGTCATTAACCATCTTAGCAATCTTCAATTCCTTTGGATCCTTAGTGAACCGGGTAGCACCACTACCGATCCGGTCAGGGTCCCCAACCTTGTCAACCTTAACCACGTAGTCAACTTGGGTTTGCTTGATTGAAGCCGGCGTGTTCGGGTAGTCCACGATGGTATCAGTTAAGAGAACCACCTTGTCAGCGTATTGGGCATCAACGAGGGCGTAACCAAGTGAACCTAAAGCAGATTCACCTTCCATCCCGTTGGCATTCCCCATCCGGTCAGAGTTCGGAACACCGAGGAAGGCCACGTCAATCTTGATGTTACCATTTTCGATGGAACGAGCACGGTTACCGTGGGAACGGAAGATAACTGGGTTCTTCAACAGACCGTGGGAAACGGCTTCACCCAGGCTACCACGCATCCCAGAACTAGTAATGTTAGTAATGGTACCAGCCTTGATGGCTTCGATTACCTTGTCATTCATTACCCCGGTCAGAGAAGATGGTGCCAAGGTCAGGTCCTTGTAACCCATCTTGATGATCTTGTCCATTACCATGTTGAAGACAAAGTCCCCGTTACGGAAATGGTGGTGGAATGAAATCGTCATTCCATCTTTCAAGTTATCCTTGATTACTTGGTCCAGGGAGTCAACGAGCTTGTCGTCACCCTTAGTAACCCGGACATCGTGACCAGTGTAGTGAACCGTTGGGTGGCCGATTTCAGTGGTTTCAAATGGCTTGTAGTTAGTTGAGTTTAAAATTTCGTCTGAGATTTCACGACCGACATTATTTTTCAATGTATTCACCCTCCTCATTAATCAGGTTGGAAGCCTTAGCTAAACGGATAACCCGTTGTGCACGCAATACAACTGGGCGGTCAACCATTTGACCGTTCATGGAAATAACACCAGAACCCTTTTGGTGAGCCTCTTCGATGGCAGCTTCAACATCCAGGGCGTTTTCAATTTCCTTCTTGGTTGGTTCGTAAACCTTGTTAACCCAGTCAATTTGCCGTGGGTTAACCAGTGACTTACCATCAAAACCAAGTTCGTGGATGTGTTCAGTTTCCCGTTGGAAGCCTTCCACGTCGTTCATGTTGGTGAAGACGGTATCGAAGGCAGCAATTCCAGCGGCCCGAGCAGCATGTAAGATCATGTTACGAGCAAATTCTAGTTCGGCACCATCTGGGTAACGGTGGGTCTTCATGTCGGTAGTGTAGTCTTCGGCAGAGAGGGCCAAACCGATCATCCGGTCAGTACTTGCAGCAATTTCTGGGGCGTTTAGAACACCCTTGGCGCTTTCGATAGCGGCCATTACGTGGGTAGAACCTGGTTCACGGCCAAACTTCTTTTCGGCTTCTTCCACTACCTTAACCAAATCAAGCATCATTTGTGCTGATTCAACCTTTGGCAGACGAACAACTTCGATGCCGGCCTTAACCATGGCATAAACATCGTTCTTGAAGTATGGCGTGTCGATTCCGTTGACCCGGACAACTAATTCGGAGTCACCGTAGTCTTGCGTTTGCAGAGCTTCATAAACCAGCATCCGTGCAGCATCCTTTTCTGACATGGAAACAGAGTCTTCCAAGTCAAACATAATGGAGTCAGCACCGTAGATACCAGCATCCTTAACCATTCCGGCGTTGTTACCCGGAACAAACATCATGGTCCGACGTAAACGTTCTTCCATTATTAAAATACCTCCCAGTCTGGTTGATCAGTAGTTTCCAGGGCCCGTTGAGCAGCCGCCATAGTCCGTGCCTTTACAACACAGTCCAGGGCCCCCTTATCAACGGCCTTAACGTTGGCATTGTCAATTCCGTAGGCTGCCAAAGTATCGGTGATCACCTTGCGGATTTGGTCACCGTAGAGTTCTTCAACTGAGGAGTCAAGGTCAATATCAATTCCGTTATTACCCTTACTCAAGGTAATTTGGATATCGGATGATTCCAAAGTTCCTGCTAATGCAGTCTTCTTAATATCCATTATTCTAAACTTCCTTCCTTAATGCGTGCTCTGAGATCAGACCAGTTATCTTGAATAAATGAGAGCGTCGGTTGTGGAACATAATCTTGCACCACCGCTAATTGATCATTAGCAATCGCTGCTCGTACCTTCGTTGCCGAAATCACATCGTCAGCCGCGTTGCTAGCACGTTCAACGATTTTAACTTCCACATCAGGTGGTAGAACCCTAGTTAATTCTTGGTTATAAATATCAGTTGTTTTCGAAAAAGGTTCGCTCCCCACGTACCGGCGGGTGATGTGCAGTGGGCGGGCAACCTGTTCTTTAAATAATTTGGCATCGAGGGCCGCCTGAAAGTGAGCGACGTCTTGGTTGTCCTTTAAGAAGTAAGCCGGGAAGGTGGCATAGGAGACCATGTAGTTATCCCCTGGGACCACCGTGACGTTAGTTAGGTCTCGGCAACCCTCCTGTACCAGCTTAAACCGTTCAGCAAAGGTAAACAGGGAGGCCTCCTGGCTCACCACGAAGACGTAGACGTGGTCGTTTTCGCGACTCGCCTCTTCCACTAGGTAGCGATGACCATTAGTAAAGGGGTTGGCGTTCATCACGATTCCCGCGATCTGGGCACTCTCCTGGTCGCTGAAATGAGGGAGCCCCTTAATATAGTCATGGACATCGGGGGTTCCGGCCTCCAAGATCGCCCCGTCTTCTACCTGGGCCAGGACGTGAAAGCCAACATAGCCAAAGCTTTGAACATACTGGGGTTTGGTGAAAACGAAGAGGTGGAACCGCCCCATGGTGGCCGCCTCGTTAACCAGCTTACTAACCAGCTGGTTAAAGGTCTCGCCGTGTCCCTTTACCTTGGAGCACACGGCAATATACTTCAGGACGTTGCCGGCGATCGATCCCGTCGCCATGATCTCACCATCGTCTTCCCAGACAAAGGTCCGTTCTACCTGGTCGGTCTCCTTGGAGGAAAACGTGGTGATCCCGGTCTTTTCCAGGAACTTTCGCCATTTGTTAAAATTACGTTTGATATGGATATTGATCTCGCGTATCTCCATCAACGTCCCTCCTCTACTTAATTACTTACTAGCTGCGTAGTCACGAACGGCCTTGGCAACGGTGTCCACAACCCCTTCGTCGAAGACCCCCGGAACAAAGCGGTCAGCCGTTGGTTCCGGAACCAGGCTCGCAATCCCCTTCGCGATGGCCGTTTCCAGACCAAAGTCAACCTTGTTGAGGTCGGTTGCTAATAATCCCTTGTAAAGACCAGGGAAGACCAGGATATTGTTAACCTGGTTCGGGTATTGACTCGAACCGGTAGCCATGATTTTAACACCAGCATCATGGGCTACTTGTGGGTTAATTTCCGGCTTGGGGTTGGCCAGGGCAAAGATGATTGGGTTATCAGCCATCTTCTTGACCTGGTCGGCACTCAAAACGTCCGCATCGGACAAACCGATGAAGACGTCCCGGCCGCTAACTGCTTCGTCAAGGTTAGCATAAGCGGTTTGGTCACTGCTCTGCTTAACCAGGTCGGTTTGGTAGTGGTTGTATTCCTTACTATCAGCGTGAACCGGCCCGTTGATATCAACAAAGGTGATGTTCTTAATACCAGCGGCAAAGAGGAGGCGGGCAGTAGCCACTCCTGAGGCACCGACACCGTTAATGACTACCTTTAAGTCGGTCAATTGCTTACCAGCAACCTTGGCAGCATTGATCAACCCAGCCAGAACCACGATCGCGGTCCCTTCTTGGTCATCATGGTAAACCGGAATGTCAACTTCCTTGGCCAGCTTTTCCTCGATTTCAAAGCAGCGGGGAGCCGCGATATCTTCAAGGTGGAAGCCGGCGAAGGATTCTTGCATGTTCTTCAGCGTGTTAACCACTTCATCTGGTGAAACTTGCTCCACCGTCAGCGGGATGGCATTAACTCCGGACAGGTCTTTGTATAACAGGGCCTTCCCTTCAACAATTGGTAGGCCACCAGCCGGGCCGATATTCCCTAAGCCGAGAACTGCTGAACCATCGGTCACCAGTGCGACCAGTTTTCCACTCATCGTGTACTTATCCTTTAGTTCCGGGTAGCGTTCAATCAGCTTGGAAATAACGGCGACACCAGGCGTATAGGCCTCACCCAGTTGCTTCTTATTACGAACCGCAAATTCCGGTGAAATTGCTAATACACCGCGGTGCTTAGCATGTAATGACAGTAATTCTTCATCTTCCATTAATCCATCCTCCAATCACATCTACCATCTTACAATGTTTTTTAAATATTGCAAATATTAACCGGTATTTTTTAAATATTTAAAAAGAAGTAGAAAATGCTATAATCGAGGATAAGTAATTTTTAAAGTAGGTGAAGTTTACAATGGATGCGGAACATACCCAATTATTGGCCGACCTGGCCCAGGACTACTACCTGTCCAAGATGGCGATTAGCGATATCTCTAAGAAGTACCACCTGAGCCGTTACCTCATCATGAAGTACCTTGACGAGGCCCTGGCTTCCGGCGTTGTCAGTATCAATATCCATACTAATTACGACCGTAATGCCAAGTTGGAGCAAGCGTTAAAGCAGCAGTTTAAGGTCAAAAACCTTTTTGTAATTAAGGATCCCAACAACCCCCTCGACCGGGACGAGATCATCGCAACCTTTGCGGCTAACCAGGTTCAATCACTGATTAGCAACTGTCAGGTAGTCGGTCTTACCTGGGGGGAAACAATCTATGCCATGTTAGACCACTTCAACAAGCAAACGGCTAGTAACCTCACCTTTACCCAGTTTATGGGTGAAAACATGAAGTACCATTCTTCGGCCGCCTCAATGCGGATGGTCCAAAAGGCGGCCGCCCGTTACGATGTTCCCTACCGGACCATTCCGGGACCGCTGTACGTTTTAAACGATCAAGCCCGCCACGCCCTTTATCAGGAACCAGCGTTTACGGCCGCCTTTAGCGCCGCTCAGCAGATGGACCTAATAGTTTGCGGCCTCGGTACCCTCCAATCAATTAACAGTATCCCCGCCTGGCATGACCACCTCCAAGAGATCTTCCCGGACGTTGACCTTCGCCAAATCGCGGGGATGGCGTTTGGCCGCCCCTTTGATATCAATGGCCACTTCTTAGTTACCCCGGCCAATGATAAGACGCTCTCGATTCCTTTGACTCAGATTGAACAAGTCCCCCGGCGGGTAGCAATCGTTCAACGCAAGTCCAAGTTTCAGGCGGCCATCGGGGCATTGGAGGGTAAGCTCTTCACCGACATGATTATGACCGAATCGGTAGCCCTAAGAATTACCGAAGCGTTTGGGATTTAAACAAAAGCGACTCAGCATTAGTTTGCTAAGTCGCTTTTCTTTTACTACTGGAAAGTCAACTTGCAAATCAATTTATTCAGTAGCAAATACAATTAACTTAATTTTACCAAAGGCCGATAATCTTCATCCAAAGTGAACCGATAATTCCGTAAACTAAGATGTAGAAAATACCCATTATGAAGTTCATCTTCCACCATTCGGACTGGGTAACGTAACCTGAAGATGATAGAACTGAAGCCGGTCCGTTAGCGTAGTGGGTGGTTGAACCCATGAAGGCTGAAATGAAGGCCAACAGCATTGCCGTCAACATTGCTGGTGCACCCGCTGCAATGGCAACCGAAACAAAGGCCGCGTACATTGCAGTAACGTGAGCCGTCGCACTAGCAAAGAAGTAGTGAGCGTAGAAGTAAACAATCAGTAAGACTGCTAATACCCATACCCAGCTGACACCATGGAGGGCAGAACCAATGGCAGTGGAGAACCACTTAATAAAGCCTAATTTAGCCAGTTGGTTAGCCATGTAAACCAGGACAGACAGCCAAATTAAAACATTCCAAGCACCAGTTTCTTGTAAAATATCCTTAGTTTCTAGGACACCGGTAACCAGCAGTAATGCAATTGCCAAGAAGGCAACAAAGGTCGCGTCAATTGCCGGAATGAAACTAGTTAACATCCAAAGAACCAGAGTCAAGATAAAGATGGCTGCCATCAACTTTTCGGACAGCTTCATTGAGCCCATGTCCTTCAGTTCCTTGTTAGCCCATTCCCGGGCGTTAGGCGTTTCCTTAACCTCAGGCGGGTACATCTTGTAGATGATGTACGGCACCGCAATCAAACAGACAATACTTGGAACAACACCGGCGACAAACCAGCCTAACCAGGTAATGTTGATGTGTAAGGTCTTAGCTAAGGCAACGATAACCAGGTTAGGAGCCATGGCCGTCATGAAAGTTGCTGAAGTAATCAGGTTACTATGGAATTCAGAGAAGACCAGGAATGAACCAATCTTCTTCCGGGTTCCCTTCTTCGGGTCAGACCCATAAGTTTCCGCTAGTGACTTAACGATTGGGTAAACAACCCCACCGGCACGGGCAGTGTTACTTGGGATCGCTGGCGAAGTAACCAGGTCAATCCCCATAATTGAATAAGCCAGGCCCAAACTCCGGTGACCAAAGCTCCGCACGAAAATCAGAGCAATCCGCCGACCAAGGCCAGTCTTAATGAAGCCTCGGGAAAGCATGAAGGCCATAGCAATCAACCAAGCGGATGAATTACTAAAGGCGGTTAATGCATCATCCATTGATGCCAAGCCAACCAGTACCATCACCGTAAAACCAACTAAAGTTGTTCCGGCAATTGGTAGGGGTTGCGTAATACAACCAACAATCGTAGCAACGAAAATGGCAAACATGTGCCAAGCGGCCAGTGAAACCCCATCTGGACGAACGGGTCCACAGAACCACAGAATTAAACCAATAATAACTGGCCAGGCCCAGGCCTTAGCCTTGAATTTTGCTAATTCCATTATATTCTCTCTTTTCTTAAGTTATTTACCTAGATAATCTTACAACTCCACACCGTCAAGAACTTCTTTCATCTTGGCAGCGGAGTGTTCCATCTTTTTACTCTCTTCCGCCGATAGGTTGTGTTCAATCACCTTAACAATCCCGCTTGTGTTAATGACAGCAGGTACTCCCAAGTAAAGGTCCTTCACACCATATTCACCATCTAGCGGTGCCGAAATTGGCAGAGTTACATTCCGGTTTTCCAGGATTGCCTTAACAATGTAAGCTAGACACTTAGCGACACCATAGAAGGTGGCACCTTTACGAGCGATAATTTCGCCCCCACGCTTCTTAACCCCTTCTTCAAGGGCCACGTAGTCATCAGCCGTTAAATCAGTTGCTGACTTCAGTGCTTCACCGTTAACGGTGGCCTCATCAAAGGCAGCGAAGGACGTGTCCCCGTGTTCACCCATGATGTGGGCATCGATTTCGCTTACCGGCACATCCAGCTTTTGTGCTAAGAGAACGTTTAACCGGGCACTGTCAAGTGAAGTACCAGTCCCAATTACCCGTTCCTTAGGGAAACCAGATAGCCGCTGCGTTAAGGTGGTTAAAATATCAACCGGGTTACTGGAAACCACGAAGATCCCGTGGAATCCACTATCGACGATTGGTTTAACAATCGACTTCAAAATCTTAACGTTCTTATTAACCAAGTCGAGACGCGTTTCGCCTGGCTTGCGGGGAACCCCGGCCGTAATGACCGCGACATCAGCGTCACTAGCGTCGGCATATTCACCGGCCCGAATATTGGTTGGTGATACTAATGGGGTAATGTCTTGTAAATCTAAGGCATCCCCATGTGCCTTATCTTGATTAAGGTCCACGATTACCAGTTCATCAACATCTTGTGTCGTTTGTAATAACGAGTAAGCGAAGGATGAACCAACCGCACCATCACCAACTAAGAGAACCTTGTGGCGACGTTTAATCATACAAAATTCCTCCCTGAATGAGAATTAATAATTGCTTAATGGGGAATCGCTTCCCCGAAAAAAACTATTTAAGATTACGAGCGTATAGAGTAACCTGTTGACCTGCCTGACGGCCAAAGACGATCGTTTCGGCGATGGAGTTACCACCGACCCGGTTGTTACCGTGCAGACCACCAGCAACTTCACCCGCAGCGAAGAGTCCCTTGATAATGTCACCATTACCATCGAGTACTTGAGTCTTTGGTGTGATGTGAATACCACCCATCGTGTAGTGGATAGCTGGTGCAATATGAATGGCGAAGAAGCCCGGCTTCGTGATTCCACGGTCCATCCCGGTCGTCCGGTTGAATTGGGCATCATTATGGCTCTCAACTGCCTGGTTCCAGGTGTTAACCGTGGATTGCAGGGTTGCCGGATCCATGTTGAGCTTACCAGCCAAGTCTTCGATTGTGTCACCATGAACAACCAAACCAACCTTATCGTAGAATTCGATAGCCTTGGCACGGTCACGAATACCTTGGTCAAAGATTAGGTAAGCACTGTGTTCTGGTAAGGCCGTAATCGCGTTGGAAACGATCTTCCGGGTGTTCAATTCGTTAACGAACCGTTCCCCGTTAGCGTTAACCAGGATAGCACCTTCACCACGAACCGCTTCACCAATCAGGTAAACGTGGGGGTTATCTTGTTGAACCGTTGGGTGAACTTGAACCAAGTTCATCTGCATCAGTTCAGCGCCAACGTTTTCCGCCAGCTTCAACCCGTCACCGGTAGCACCCGGTTGGTTGGTCGTCTTGTAGTCCTTCAAGTCCGGACGGAAGCGTTCGATGTATTCCTTGGAAGCACCGAAGCCACCGGTTGCCAGGATAACTGCCTTGGCACGAACGGTCTTCGTCAGGTCGCCGGATTGAACTTCAACCCCGCTAATCCGACCGTCGTCAGCCTGTAACAGCTTCGTGACCTTAGCGTTATTAAAGACTGGAATGTTTTCCTTAGCAACCACGCCGAGCAGGCTTTGAACTAAGAAACCACCAATTGGCGCCATGCTAGCCGGACGGTGGGTCCGCTTCTTGGACATCCCACCGGTAACCGTAATGTCATCTAACTTAATACCATGGTCAGCTAACCAGTCAATTGCTGGTGCCGTGTGGTAAACGAAGTAGCCAAGCATGTCCTTATCGTTTAACCGGCCACCGTCTTTGTAGGTTTCATGGTAGAAGTCAGCCACGTTATCAATGACACCGTGTTGCAATTGGACGTTGGTTTCAGCCGCGTTCATCCCAGAAGAAGCCCGGTTAGTGTTTCCACCAAGTTCTTCTTCCTTTTCCAATACGGCTACCTTCATTCCGAGTTCGTTAGCTTGAATCGCAGCTGCTAATCCCGTACCACCAGAACCGATGATCACGGCATCGTAGTTGTCGTTTAGCTTGCTAACTGATAATGGTTGAAATTTTTCTGCCATTATTAAAGATCTTCCTTTCTTAATGACTAGTCCTTACGGTTGGCATTAGTCATCTTGAGCATGTCCATCCATTCGTCGTACTGTTCTTCAGTTACCTTGCCGGACTTCAATGCAGCTTCCTTTAGTGTGCTACCAGCCTTGTCAGCGGCTTGGGCAATCTTGGCACTGTCGTGGTAACCAATGTGTGGTGACAGTGCAGTAACCGTCATCAGGGAGTTGTCAACTAATTCAGCCATCCGCTTTTCGTTAACAGTTAAGCCCTTGACACAACGGTCGGTAAAGCCGGTGATCGTCCCCGCAAGCAGGTCAGCTGACTCAAGGAAGGCATCAATCATTACTGGCTTGTAAACGTTCATTTCAAAGTTACCTTGGGATGAGGCCATCGTTACAACGGTATCGTTACCGAAGACCCGGATAGCAGCCATCGTAACGGCTTCTGCTTGGGTTGGGTTAACCTTACCTGGCATGATTGAAGAACCTGGTTCGTTAGCTGGAATGTTTAATTCGTCATAGCCGGCCCGTGGACCAGAAGCCAAGAAACGAATATCTTGAGCAATCTTGAACATATCAGCTGCCAGTGTCTTCAGGGCACCGTGAACAACGTTTAAGCCAGAGTGGTTAGCCAGGCCAAAGAACTTGTTACTCTTAGCAGTTAAGTTTAGGCCGTAAACCGCAGAGAGCTTTTCGGCGATCTTTTCTGGCATTCCTTCAGCGGCGTTCAAACCAGTACCAACGGCGGTACCACCGATAGCCAGTTCGTTTAACGTTGGTTCCAAAGTCTTGATGTAGTCCAGGTCATGTTCCAAAGCGGCAACGTAACCAGAAACTTCTTGACCGAACGTCAACGGAACAGCATCTTGCAAGTGGGTACGACCAACCTTAACCGTTTCCCAGTACTTGTCTTGCTTAACCTTCAATTCGTCGATCAAGTGTTGAACTGCGGTCTTCAACTTGTTAAGTGCTTCCAGTGCAACTACGTTCATCGCAGTTGGGAAGGTATCGTTAGAACTTTGGCCCTTGTTAACATCATCGTTTGGTAAGATTTCGATGTCCGGGTTCAGTTCGTGGGCCTTGTGGGCAACTACTTCGTTCGTGTTCATGTTGGTTTGCGTCCCAGAACCGGTTTGGTAAACCTTTAATGGGAAGTCTTTGCGCAAATCATCATCACTCAATGCCAGTAATTCATCAATTGCCTTGACAATCAAGTTACCCTTTTCATCAGAGATGGCATTAGTCTCCATGTTGGCTTGAGCAGCTGCCTTCTTAATGTTCAGCAATGCACGGATGATTGCCAGTGGCATAAATTGTCCAGTTGGGAAATTGTTGCGACTACGTTCCGTTTGGGGACCCCACAATGCGCTTGCAGGAATCTTAACGGGACCTAACGTGTCTTCTTCTGTCCGGTAATCTGACATAATAAGTACCTCCAATGTATTATCATGCAATAACAACTTGTGAAATGCTACACATCATTACGATTTTATCCTAACTCAGATCCCTAGCAATAGTCAAACCTTTAACATTCTATAAAATTCACTTATGACAATTAGCTAAATCCGCACCCTGATAACCTTTTCAAAAGTATACCGTGATTTTTTCACAAGCGATTTAAAAATAAAAAATGCTCAAGAACGGTCAAAGTTTCTTGAACATTTAGTTGCTTACGATTAATATCACAAGCCTAATTGGCAATTCTAATTTATTTGCGCAGTTTCTTCAGTGATCACCTGACTAATTTAATATTTTGCTTCCCAAGTCATTTTTTCCACGGCAGTCTGCGCATCAGTAACGTGGTCACCGGCTAAGCCCTGATCAATTGCTGACTGAGCAACGGTAATTGCAACCCGCTTGGAGAACTTGGTTAACTGGTCAACTGGGGGTAATACCGCCGCCCCAGGTTGGTCCGGATCCACGATCCCGCTCAGGGCATGGGCAGCGGCGGCAATCATATTTTCGTTGAGAACCTTCGCTTCCGCTGCCAGGGCACCGAAGCCAACCCCAGGGTAAATCAGGGCATTGTTAGCCTGACCGATCGCGTATGACACACCATTTAGTTCAACGTTAGCAGCCGGAATTCCGGTTGCCACTAGTGCCCGGCCATCTGTCCACTTCAACAGGTCACTAGCCTTGGCCTCAGCTAGCTTAGTGGGGTTGGATAACGGGAAGATCACTGGACGGTCAGTATGAGCGGCCATTTCCTTTACAACTTCTTCACTAAAGGCCCCCGGTTGGGTAGAAGTCCCAATCATAACGGTTGGGTGAACGGCCTTGACGACAGCCAGTAAGTTGGTTAGTTCATCCGCATTCGCAAACTCACTCCGTTGCCGGGTAAACGGCTTTTGCTTTGGTGTCAGGCCCGGCGTGTCTTCAAACAAGAGCCCTTGCTTATCAACAAGGTAGAAGTGCTTCTTGGCCTCTTCTGGTGACAGTCCCTGCCGAACTAACTCTTCATAAAGCATCTTGGCAATTCCCATGCCGGCCGTTCCGGCACCGAAAGTTAGGAAGGTTTGGTCGGTAATCTTTTCTTTAGAGATGTTCATGGCGCCTAGGACACCCGCCAGGGAAATAATCCCGGTTCCCTGAATATCATCATTAAAGGTTAGGATCTTATCTTGGTACTTATCCAAAATCCGGGCAGCCGTCCCCCGACCAAAGTCTTCAAAGTGGAGCAGGCTCTTCGGGAAGAGTTGTTCAACGGCATCGACAAAGCGGTCAATAAAGTCAAAGTACTGGTCGCCGCGAACCCGGTGTTCACGGTTACCCAGGTAGTTTGGATCATTGAGCAACTTTTCGTTATCCGTTCCGGCATCAATGGAGACTGGCAGTACCTGGGCCGGGTCAATCCCCGCGGCTGCGGTGTAAACCATTAATTTACCAACTGAAATATCAACCCCGTTGACACCCCAGTCACCGATTCCCAGGATTCCTTCCGCATCGGTAACCACGATTAGGCGGATATCACGATCATCCGCGGCATCGGCTAATTCTTCTTGAATATCTTCTGGATGGTTAATGTCAAGGTAAGCGGCATCCTGGGGACGCAGGTAACGCTCATCATATTGCTCAATTGATTCGGCAATGACCGGGTCATAAACAACGGGCATAAATTCCGTAATGTGTTCCTTCATAAGGTAGAAGAAGAGGGTCCGGTTCATATTAAAGATCTCCATCAGCAGGTGCCGTTTTTCAATTCCGGAGTCCTTTGACTGGTAGAGTGCGTATGTCTCGGCCGCTTGTTCTTCAATCGTCCGGACATGCTTAGGAAGAAGCCCCGTTAAGCCGAGCTTCTTCCGTTCTTCCATTGTAAAAGCCGTCCCCTTATTCTTGAACGGGTCGTTTAAGATTTGCATTCCCTTGCGCATTATGATGTCACTTTCCTTTTCTTAATGATCATCTTCAGCCTAGTCCCTCCGTAAATTTATAGTCAAATTTATGTTATGCTATCAATATAATTGATATACCCAATAAGAAATACTGATACCAAAGGGAATAATTATGAAAATAAAAGATTTAGAATATTATCAGGACTTAATTAAATGTCAAAATTTTTCGCAGGTTGCGAGTCATTTCAATGTCCGGCAGCCAACCATTACCATGGCCATCCAACGCTTAGAAAGTGACTTTGGCGCCACCTTCTTCATTCGTGACCACGCCCACAAGCAACTACATATCACCCAGGCGGGGCAGCAATTTGCTAACCACGTTGCCGTCATCCTCAACGAACTAAACATTGCCAAGGAGGAGATCGCCCGCACCCAGTCCGGCCGAATTCGCTTTGGGCTCCCACCAATTATTGGTAACTACTACTTCCCCGCCCTGACGCCCTCCTTACTGCGGGCCAATTTAATGCAGAGCCTAGATATTTATGAACATGGTTCCCGGGAATTGCTCAAGATGCTGGAGGGCGGGCACATCGATATTGCCCTACTAGGGTCATTGGATCCCCTCCAGCGGCCCCGCCTACAGACGCAGGAATTTGCCCAGTACCCCTTTAACGTGATTGTTGGCAAGCAAAGTCCACTGGCTAAAAAGAAAGCAATTAGCTTTGCTGACCTCCGTAACCAGCGGTTCATCATGCCGGGAAGTGAGTTTTTCCACGAGCAAGCCTTTAAGCACATGTGCCATGGTGCCCACTTCCGTCCCCACATTCTTTTCCGGACACCGGATATCCACGTTATCAAGGCCCTCGTTGCTGAAAACCTAGGGGTCTCCTTTCTAACCAGCCTGGCGATCGAACCCAGTGACGAAGTTGTCGCCCTTTCACTGACGGATAAGGAGCAACCGCATTTTCGGCTCTCACTAGCCAAGCGGGCTACCGAAGTACTGTCCGACCGTGAACAAGAACTGTGGCAACTACTTATTAAACAAAACCAATAATTTACCGACGCCACGGATAAGAAACGACCCGAAGCATGTGATCCACATGCTTCGGGTCGTTTGTGCTAAAGAACCAATTTCGAGGATAACCACCATTATGAACCCTTATTTTTCTGCCGTCGTAATGTACTCGGCAAGACCCCAAACATCTCCTTAAAGGTACTACGGGCCGTCCGTTCATTATTAAGGCCGTTTTTCACCAGGAGTTGTTTGATCGGCAGGTCAGTCTTTAAGATGTCCTGGTAAAAACGGTTAATCTTTACCTCGTAAATATACTTAAGCAGCGAAATCCCCGTTTGTTGTTTAAACATCCTGGAAAGGTAACTAGGGTTATAGCCAAACTGGGCCGCCAGTGAATTAACGGTCAGCTGTTCCGAATAATTTTGGTTAATGTAAATAATGACATTCTTTAGCTGGCTATTGCTAACCGTAAGGGGCTTTTCCCGGGCAAACTTAGTGAAAATTAGTTTGAGAAGCTGGAGGAGGATAATTTCACTATCAAACTTATACCCCGCCATCCGGGCAGCATCAACTTCACCAAAACGTTTAATCAGCTTCACGGCCGTTTTATATTCCGGTAAATCCACCAGGCCGTTTTTAAAGTCAACTTTCTCCGGGTGGTCTAGGTAATGTTCAATTGTTGTCAGCGGAATTTGAAAAACCATCGCCCGGTTCGGGGTGTTGGCGACCGCATGGACGACTCCCGAAGGAACCATGATGAATTGACCCGCTCCAATCGTAAAGAGTTGGCCCGCAATATCAAACTCCAGCTGTCCCGCAAAAACACAAACAATTTCGATACTGCTATGCCAATGGAAGGGAACGTAACCACTCGTCCCCGTCGTCGACCGCCAAAAGCGAATTCCGATATTAGTATTAACAACCACATTTTCGTGATGATTTTGAATCATTTTCCCACCTCAACCTGCGATTTCTTACCTAAAAGCATTTAATACCCTACGGAAGCAGTAAATTAGCTTGCCTTGTATCCGCTTCCAATATATTATTCTACTGAAATTAGTTTAATAAAACAACTAACGCTAAAAGTTATTTTATTACATTAGGAGGAAATCACTGTGAGTACAATTACTAACCCTATTATTCCCGGAATGGCACCTGACCCGTCAATCTTACGAGTCGGCAATGACTACTACATTGCCACCTCGACATTCCACTGGCAACCCGCCATCCAGCTCTTCCATTCCACCGACCTGGTTAACTGGCAGCTCCTGGATTACGCCTTAAAAGACACCGACCTTAACCTGCAGGGAACTAACACCCCGGCCGGGATCTGGGCCCCCCACCTTTCCTATGATGCTAAAAACAAAAAATTCTGGCTGACCTACTGCCACGTGCAAAATATGGCCGGTCGGGAATTTAATGCTGAATCCTACGCGATCTGCGCTGATTCATTAACTGGTCCCTGGTCAAAGCCCTTGTACCTAACTTCAATTGGTTTTGACCCCTCCCTTTTCCACGACGAAAATGGCAAGCACTACCTCGCCGTTCTCGAATGGGAAACACGGGAGGGCTACCAGGCGCCCGGTCACATTGTAATCAGTGAAGTCGACTTAACAACCGGTAAGGTTAAGGGCTGGCACCGGGTTACCAGCGGTTTCACCAGCCGAGGTTGTGTCGAAGCCCCGCAAATCTACAAGCACAACGGCTACTACTACCTTCTGCTGGCCTCTGGTGGCACCGGTTATGCCCACGGTGTCGAATTAGGACGAGCTAAGGAGATCTTTGGTCCGTACGAGGCTGACCCGACCCATGAACCAATCATCACTTCATCCCCCCACCACCTCTTTTCACTTGGTGACCCCGATGCTGGGCACTTTGAAATGTACAACCCGAACTCCCCAATTCAAAAGGCTGGTCACGGCTCCCTTGTTGAGACCCCGGATGGTAGCTGGTACATTGCCCACCTGATGTCCCGTCCCC
Source organism: Limosilactobacillus sp. (assembly GCF_051873035.1). Lineage (GTDB taxonomy): Bacteria > Bacillota > Bacilli > Lactobacillales > Lactobacillaceae > Limosilactobacillus. Next base: position 16,537 of record NZ_JBJEEL010000060.1, on the reverse strand, counting down.
TCGCCGGGACTAAGCTTAACCCCCTTGGTCGGGAAACCGGTCTCCAGCGGATGCACTGGACAGCCGATGGCTGGTTAGAGATGGCGGACGGCAGTAACTTTGCCAAGCAGACGGTCCAGATTGCTGGAACTGATACCCAGCAAGATATCCACAATTTTGATATCGATGACCACTTTGCTAATGGCCAGTATGACAAGCGGTTTATGACGCCCTACCATAAGCAGGATCAGGACTGGGTTAAGGTGGTTAACCACCGGCTTTCGATCAGTGGACGGAACTCGTTTTTCTCCCAAGTCAGCCCCTCGATTATGGCTACCCGTGCTACTTCGCTTAACTACCACGTCCAGACCAAGCTTGAATTCCACCCAACGCACTACTCAGAAACCGCTGGGCTGGGGCTCTACTACGACGCCAACAACTGGTTCTATGTCCGCCTTTGCCAGGCCGATAACGAACAGGGGCTCGTACTACGGGTCCTCCAGGCAAAGCTCGGTCAGCGAATCGACTACCTCTTTGACGAGGTCAGCGTCCCTGCCAATACCGCTGAAATAAGGATTAACTATCATAATGGCATTGCCACCGTTAACTACCGCTTTGCTGACGGTGATTGGGCCCAGTTAGGTCAAGAATTCGACCTTACCTACCTCTCTGACGAAGGAGTTAATGGGGAACCCGGTGAAATCGGTGGTTTTACCGGATTGTTTAACTTCATCGGGGCCGTGGATGCCTATGAACACCAATCCCACGGTGACTTTGCATACTACCAGGTTAAAAATGACTAGGAAGGATTGAGAACAAATGCAAAAAGTAACAATAAATCTAAAACGCTTATTACCAGCGCTGGTGATCGGGCCAGCCAGCTGGTTAGGACCATACGTAGTTATGAACAGCCTCTTCTTGCCGGCACTGATTCAAAAGATCGATGCCCCGGACAAGGTTAAACTGGTGGCCCTCTTCTCAACGATGGGGATGATCTTCGCCGCCATTTCAAACATGGTCGCCGGGGCCCTCTCCGACCGAACTCACTCCCGGTTCGGGAAACGGGCACCCTGGATTGTCGGTGGGGCCTTCTGCTTCATGCTGGCCATGATTGGCGCCTCATTTTGTTACAACATCCCGGCCCTACTAATCGCCTGGATGGTCGGCCAAGTGGCCCTCAACTTTATCGTTGCCCCGATGGTCGCCTGGATTGACTTTGCGCCCGAGGGTGGCCGGGCAACCGCCTCTTCTGCCTACGGTGGTCTAGGGATGGCCCTTGGTAATAACGGTTTTAATGTGATTGGGGCAATGTTCCTCAGTCAATTCCGGCTCGGGTTCGTTATCTTTGGGATCTTTGCCTTTATTGGTACCCTGATTGCCGTTCTAATCGTTCATGAACCAGCAAACCTTGATGAAGAAATTCCGGAACCAGCAAAGGAGAAAAAAGAAAAGCACCACTTCAGCTGGCACTACGTCACTTCTGTCTTTCCTCGCTGGTCAATCGGGCGGGACTATTACCTGGCCCTGATTGGTAAGCTTTTCCAAGGGGTTGGTAACTTCGCAATTACCGGTTATATTCTCTACATCATGACCGACTTCTTGCACCGGGGTAGTCAAACGCAGTCATCAATTCAGTTGATTAACGGAATCATGCTGGCCTTCGGGATCCTAATGGGCTTCGTTGCCGGTCCAGTGGCCGATAAGTTAAAGATTCTAAAGTTCCCAGTTGGTTTTTCAACAATCTTCCTCGCCGTGGCGGCCCTTGCTCTCTTCTTTATGCGGAACACGACCGGGATTATCATCTACGCCTTCTTCGCTGGTTTGGGGATGGGACTGTGGAACGCCCTCGATAACCTTCTGAACCTCGAAGTTATTCCGGACCAAAACCGGGTGGCCTTCTTCCTGGGGGTTTATAACCTCGGAAACACCATTACCCAGGCAATTGCCCCGGTAATTGCCGGAACCGTCATTTCAATCTGGGGCTACTCCGCTGTCTTTGGCGTTTCATTCATCTTCGCCCTCATCGGTGGGATTTGCATGCTGTCAATTAAGAGTGTTAAGCACTAATTCAATTATTTTCGATATAAAAAAGCCTCATGGCGTCAGCAAAGAGTCAGTTACGACTTTACTTGCCAACCCATGGGGCTTTGTTTAATTGGTGTAAATTACTTTTCAACGGTAACCTTTTCCATCACCACATCCTGCTTCGGCTTATCCATGCCATCCCGGTCGACCTTGCTAATCTTTTTAACAACGTCCATCCCGGCAATCACTTGGCCAAAGACCGTGTGACGGTGGTCAAGCCATGGCGTCCCACCGTTTTCCTGGTAGTGCTTAATAACCTCTTTTGGATAACCGACGGCCTTCATTTCCCCGATCATATTAGCCGGAACATGTTCGTTGGAAACGATAAAGAACTGGCTACCATTGGTATTCGGGCCGGCATTGGCCATCGACAAAGCCCCGGTGAAATTGAAAAGTTCGTTCGAAAATTCATCCTCAAAGGCCTTACCATAAATACTCTCGCCACCACGGCCGGTACCGGTCGGGTCACCACCCTGGATCATAAAATCCGGAATGACCCGGTGGAAGATTACCCCATCATAGTAGCCCTGCTCGGCTAACTTGGTGAAGTTTTCGACCGTCTTGGGAGCCTGCTTGGGAAATAGTTGTACCGTAATATCGCCCAAGCGGGTTTTAATCGTGGCCTTAGGACCGGTTGCTTGGTCCAAGTGTAGTTGTGGATAATCCATTCTTATTCCTCATTTCTGTTAATTAGTCCTGGCTGATGCGCAATACACAGGCGCCCTTAATATTACCACCTTTAACGTGACGCAGGGCCTGATCTGCTTTTTCAAACGGGTATTCAGTGACTGCTGGTTCAATATGCAGCCGGTCGGCCAGGGTAAGAAATTCTTCCCCATCCCGCCGGGTGTTACTTTCAACACTTGTTAACACCTTTTCGTGGAAGATGTCATCCTGGTAATTCATCGTGGGGATGTCTGACATATGAATACCGGCCAAGGCTAGTGTTCCCCCTGGTGTTAAACTCTTCAGTGCCGGTAGGACCATGTCCCCCACCGGGGCAAACATGATTGAGGAATCAAGCGGTACCGGTGATAGGTCATAGGCTCCCTGGGCCGAGGCACAGCCTAATTGCAGGGCAAACTTCTGGGCATCCTTCCCTCGGGTAAAGACGTGGACCTCAATCCCCTGGTCAAGCGCAATTTGGGCCGTAATGTGGGCCGAGCCACCAAAACCGTACAGGCCCAAGCGACCACCGGCCGGCACGTTAGCCCGTTCGAAGGCCCGGTAGCCAATAATTCCGGCACAAAGCAGTGGGGCCGCAGTCAATGAATCAAAGCGTTCGGGAATCCGGTAGGCAAAGCCTTCTGGTACCGTGACGTATTCTGCATAGCCACCATCGTGGTCCCAGCCGGTGTAAATGGAGTGGGGGCACAGGTTTTCGTGACCGGACCGGCAGAACTTGCAGACCCCACAGGCGTGGCGGAACCAGGGAATACCGATCCGTTCACCCAGTTCAAAGCGCTGGGTTTTTGGTCCCTGGGCAACAACCTTACCGACAATCTCATGGCCAGGGGTAACGTGGTCCTTATGAACTGGCAGGTCACCCTCGGTAACGTGTAGGTCGGTATGGCAAACCCCACAGGTCAACACCCGTACTAAAACTTCCCCACGTTGCGGAGTCGGTACTGGCTTTTCAACCAACTTTAATGGTGCCCGGTCACCATCGATTGGTCCCGGTGTCGTAACTTCCCACGCACGCATTGTTTCTGGAATCTCTTCACTTTCTCTTCCCATTCTAATTCCTCGTTTCCATTATAAATTAACTTCATTGTACCGCTAATCAGTCGTTAGGAGCACTTATTGGTAACGTTGCTGGAGTAAACTAATCCGGTCGCCCCAGCCTGCCTGGAATTTATCAACGTCTAATTGACGGTTAATTGTCACATCATCCTTGGCGGCCCGCGCTAATCCTTGCGTACCACCAATATCTTCAATAATACCACTACCGAAACCAGCCAGGAGGTGCGCCTGACCATCATTTTGCCGCCGGGGCCGGGACTGGTGATCCACAAGCGTAATCTGGAATTGCCAAGTATCACCAAAGTCGTAAACCAACGTAAAATGGTCACCAACCTGGTAGTCACCTAACCAGTGCTCGGTCAGGTCAAAGGTCTTAACAAAGCCGCTCCTCATCTGAGGTAGCTGGTAAATGTCCGAACCATTATCTAGTTCAAACAGGTGGTTTCCCTCCGCGTTAAATAGCGCTAATATTTGCAGGCAAAACTTATCCAACCGGGTATCGTCGCCAACCGTAAATTCCCGCCATATCTGTGGTGAATAATTACTTAGCTCGACCCGAACCTTAAAGCATTGCCGGTTATAGCGGCGGGGAGCGGCCAGGCCTTGCCAACGCTTATCAACATGCAGCTGAAGGCGGTTAAACATGTTCTGAATTTGATGGTCATTCTGGCGATGCAAGTCATCTTGTCCCTGTTTAACCGCTTGAACAAACTGCTCCAGGTCATTGTTACTAAAGAGTCGTTGTGTATACATAAAGCGCGCCAATTCCTGCAGGGCAACTATCACTGCCCGTAAACGGGCATCGGTGACACTTTCATCACTATTTTCCCGGTAGTGCAATAGGTAGTAATACGGGAAGGTTAGATCATCTAGTGGTGATATTCCCAGTCCTTCGCAGTAAGAGAAATAATCCGCTGCTACTTCGGTATTTTGCTCAATCGCATCGTCGTCTTGACCAGCCCGACTCAGGTGGGCCTGGTAGTCCGTAATAAAGTGCTGGTTAACCGCGACCGCATTCATAATGTCATTCAGTGAGGCCGAACGGTAGAGGTAGGACCGGTTGTGCTCATTTAGCTTCGGGTGGGCCGCCAAATGATAGTTCATCATTACATCTTGTTCGAGGGCGTCCACCACCGTTAAACCCGCGGCGACCTTTTTCTTTTCGGCTAACTGATAGGCAATTTCAACATTAGTGGGCCGCTTTTCCCAGTTAACACCGTTGATCGAATCACCCAGCTGGTGTTGGTATTCATCTAACTGCCGTGCCGTTTGGGGACTAATCTCAGTAGTAAAATAGACATTTTCAAATTGCCGGTCACGGACCAGGCGGATTTTGGCATGGGGAACTGCCGTCATCTCCAACAGGTTAAGAAATTCACGCTTAAAGGCCGCTACAAACGACCGCGAGTCATTGAAGCGCTGCGGGTGGCGGATAATTATCGGCAGGCTCAGTCCATTATTCATGATAATGATAAAGTCGCCCGTCGTCCGTACCGACCAGGATAATTCATCATTTGTCAGGCTCCGATTCGGCATCCGTGAATTGACATGTAAACACTGCGCAGTCGAGTAATCAACAGCAATAATCACCTTTACCAGCCCCTTTTATAAATTCTTTTATTATATTGTGACAGATTAACTTTAATAAGACAATAAGCTAAAATGAATATATTAACGCACGATTAAGGAGGATCATCATGAGCGAGCTTCAGCTTGATATTTTTGATCTTAAAAAACTACAACTAGATAAAAGTAAAAAAGAACTAGAGGAAACCGGACAAAAACGGCAAGCCCAGGTTACTAGCCAGCAACTGGCAACCTTTGTACCGGTTAACCGGGACCCCGTCGCCGCGATTAAGATGACCGAATCAAAGATGATCCCGGAGTTATTACCCCTCCGACACCAGCGAATGCTCGCTAACCGTTTTTCCTTTTTCCGCGGTACTGCTGAATTAATGGAACAAGATCTAAAGCAGCAGTACCAAAGTAACATCCCCACCGTCATTAGTGGTGACGCCCATGTTAATAACTTCGGCTTTTACGCTTCACCAGAACGTAAGCTCCTCTTCGGTCTCAACGACTTTGACGAATCCCGGATTGGCAACTGGGAAAGTGACCTCAAACGCTTCCTCGTAAGCGCCGAGCTGGCCGGTGAAGAGAATGGCTTCGACCGGGATAAGTTACACGACCTCCTCAAGTTGACAACCAAGACCTACCGGCACGCGATCAAACGGGCCAACCGGCTGCCCCTTTCTGAAGTCTTTTATTACTCCTTTGAAATTAACGACATGATCGATACCATTTCGGCACTGGGTGACGGTAGCGACCAGATGAACTACCGGCTGCAGAAGATCTTTAAGAAGAGTCAGCACAGCAATTCCGAAGAAATTATTCAAAAAATGGGAACGATCAACGAAGAAGGCGACCTGGTCTTCCGTGATAATCCACCCCGTGCCAAGCACCTCGGCGCCATCCTCTACCAGCAGCTGGTCGCCGGCTATAATTTCTACCGGCAAAATGCCCGGGAAGATATCCGCGTCCTATTAGCTAACTTCCACATTACCGATATTATCCGCTATAGCGTTGGCGTGGGAAGTTTTGGTACCCGTTGCTACCTAATCCTCTTGACCGGACTGGACGGTAGCCACCTCGTCTTACAGGTCAAAGAAGCGCTGCCGTTGCGTTACAACCTGCTAAACCTCCAAGTGCAAGAGGCGGTTCAACGGGGGATGAAGGCCGGGCGGCGGATTGTCACTGCCCAGCGGGTACTCCAATCTAGCTCTGACCCCTTCTTGGCCAGTACCCGGTTTGGCGGGCGTAGCTACTACGTCCGGCAATTCCGCGATATGAAAGAGTCAATTAACGTTGCCAAGCTCGACTTCGACAGCTTCCAGCTTTACTGTCAGGTTTGTGCCTTGAACCTCGCCATGGCACATTCACAAAGCCCCACTTCACCAATGATTCGGGGCTACCTTAAACACCAGAAGGCCCTTGATGCTGGTCTCGCCGACTGGTCACTGGCCTACGTTGAACAAGTTACTAAGGATTACCAAGCCTTCCTAAAGGCCGTTAAACAATAACTTCTGAGCCGCCCCCTAAAACGGAGCGGCTTTTTATTTATGCTCCGGGGTATCTTTCTTGGTCCCGTAACGGTCCTGCTCAGCAATCATACTGCTCTTTTGCTTGTGCTTATGGATAAAATCATCCTCAGCCGCAAAGATCATTAAAAAGTCAATGAAGTTCTTCTTAAAGGCTCGCTTAAATCGTAGCCACCAATCTTTTTTCATTTTCGCCCCTCCTTTTCTTATATTTTAACGCACCTTCGTCATTGTTAGGCAAACTGTGGTAAAATGTTAAGTAAACGTTAAGCGCTTTCTTTAAGGAGGAATTTAGAGATGGAAATTGCAAAAGTACCCTTTGGTAAGTACCAAGACCAAGCGGTTACTAAGTACGTATTAACAAATGATAACGGTGTGCAAGCTGGTATTCTTAATTTTGCCGGCTTACTACAATCTTTTAAGGTACCGACGAAGGACGGGGGAAAGGCCGACATGGTTCTTACCTCCGAAAACCTGGACGAGTTTACCGGCAACGGCTTTTGCACCAACCGGCTAATCGGTCGGGTGGCTGGCCGGATTGCCGACGGTGAATTCAAGATTGATGGTCAAGAATACCACGTAGAACAAAACGAAGGTAAGAACACCCTGCACGGTGGAAAGAATGGTTTTTACAGCCATATTTGGCACGTTGACGGCACGAAGCTGACCGACGATGCCGTTGCTATCACCCTCAGCCTAACCCTGACGGAAGAAATGGATACCTTCCCTGGTAAGATGCATGTTACGGCAACCTACACCCTGGACAACGACGATAACTTAACCCTGAAGTTCAGTGCTACTAGTGATGCTGACACGCTATTCAACCCAACCAACCACACCTACTGGAACTTATCAAAGCCATCAGCAACGACCATTGATAACTTGAAGCTCTACGTTAACTCCAAGAACCACCTGGCCGTAGACGACGGTAAGATCCCAACCGGCGAAAAGCTAGCAAATGCTGGCACTCCATTTGACTTCAGTACACCAACTAAGCTGGCTGACGCACTAAAGCCAATGGCCGCCACCAAGGAAAACGGTTTTGATGACATCTGGGAAGTGGAACCAAGTCTCGACAAGCCAGTTGCCACCCTGGAAGATCCGGAAAGCGGCCGGAAGATGACCCTGTACTCCGACCGGAACGGTTTGGTAATGTACACCATGAACTCCGATGACCCAACGGTATATAACCACGGTGAAGTTCACCCCCACAACGGGATCGCGATGGAAGCACAGACCCTGTCTGATACACCACACCACCCAGAATTTGGTAACATTGACCTCCACCCTGGTGAAGAAAAGGAATACACCATTAAGTGGCACGTTGAATACTAATTTCGTTGAGCTAATAAGAAAGGGCCCAAAGCAGTCCGTATTTTTGGACTTGCTTTGGGCCCTTTTGCACCCTGTATCTCGCTAAGCAATTTAGAATAGTGCTTTTTGAATAGTCTTCGTCGATTGAACCGGGATCTTCATAGTTGGCATTCCTGCCGGGTGGATACTAATCCAGCCAACCCTTTCGCCCTTCTTGAGCGGTGCCGCCAGTTGTCCCGTCATTGACCGGTGGTCGTGGTCAAGGTGGAAACTAGGCCGGGCTTGCTGCCAGTTAGCGTTCTTAGGTAACCAGGCAGCCGTAGGAGCCGCCAATTTGATACCGGTTGAATGCTGCTTTTTAGCATGGACAACGTGGCGTGTCCGCAAATTCTTCGGTAGGGCCTTCATACTATTCAGTGGGACTAACTGGTAGTTATTAGATAAGGCCTCGTAAAATTCCTTTTGCATCTTGGACTGGTCATTCCAATCGCCCTTCGTGTGCAGGGCCACCACGATTACCCGACGACCGTTATAAGTCCCGGTCGATACGATACACTTCCCCGCTTCATCAGTATTCCCGGTCTTTAAGCCGTCAATATTCCAATCCTTGGGTGCGGCACCGTTTTGGGGAAGGAGCGCGTTAATGTTGACCATGTGCTCCTTTTGATCCTTGCTGACGTCAAAATTAGCAAACTTGGTTGAGGTTATCTTAAGCGTTTCGGGATACTTGTTAATTACGTACTTGGAAATCATACCCAGGTCCCGGGCAGAAAAGAGGTTTTCGGCATCCTTATCGACATTTTTCAGTGCGTGAACCCCCATGTAACTGTTCGGCAAGCCGACCATGTTGTAGATCTTAGCATCGTGGACCCCGGCCTGATGCGCCAGCCGCTGCATCTTCTTATTAAAGGCCGCGGTACTACCGGCATCCGCCAACGCCAACGCTTCGGTACTGCCATCGGCCGAAACCAACATCATTGAATCTACTAATTGTTTGACCGTATAACTTTCACCCGCGTTTAATTGAACATTGGAGCACCGCGGGTCATTGGCCATCTGGGCAACATCGGGGCTGATCTTAATCTTTTGATTCCAACTCAGCTTGTGGTCGCGGATATCCTGCTCAATCACCGCCAGAGTCAAAATCTTGGTTACCGAGGCAATCGGGTAAGTCTTTTTAGCGTTCTTTTCATATAGTACTTGACCGGTTTGGGCATCCATTGCATACGCTGACCGCGCCTTCATCGGATAAAAGGGGCGGTTATCAGCCTTAACTAGTCCCCCCAGGCCTATTAAGCTGAGGTTTAGACTGATAATTACCAGCAGACACTTAGCAAGCAAAGCTTTTACTTTTTTCATGACTTCTGACAAAATACTCCTATTTTTGATATACCCATATATCATAGCCGAAAATAACCAGTTTGAACATACTATTTTCTGCAATTGCAAAGGCTTGGTTAAGTTTTGGTGGCCATGCTTTTATTTTTACAAATTCACGGTATCATAGTAGGGATGCTTATTATTGTACAAAAGGAGAATCCACCATGAATCATCGGTTCAAGCGGCGCAGACGCACCTTCTGGATTATAATCATTCTTGTTATCTTGGCTATTTGGGGAATCCACCGTTTTGGTTCACTTGACAGTCGCCTAAAGAGCGCCTGGAACAAGGTCATTTATACCTCTAACGACAACGTTGCCATTGCAGTCTATTCCCCCCGGACCCACCAAATTTACTCAGCCACCAACGCCCCTGGGCACCGTTTCCACACCGCCAGCACGGTTAAGGTAGCCATTCTTGCCGGACTTCTTCATAAACAGTCCGGGAAGCTAAGTGACCATCAATCTAGCCTTGCTAAGGCGATGATTGAGCAAAGTGATAACAATGCTACCACCACCCTCTTTGACAGCCTTGGTGGTCAACAGGGTTTGCAGTCCACTTTTGACCAGTTTGGGATGTCTGCTTCTACCGCCCGCAAGAATTGGGGACTTTCCACGACGACCCCCCGTGACCAGGTGAAGCTCTTAAATAATATTTTCTACCACTCGAAAATCCTTTCCCAGCAGGATCAAGACTATATCAATGACCTGATGAGTAACGTTGATGCCGACCAGAACTGGGGAATTTCAGCCGACAGCAACCGCTTTGCCATCAAGAACGGTTGGTTAAACTATGGCGATTCCAAGTGGATGGTTAACAGTATTGGTTATGTTAAGAACAACAATGGAACCGACTATACAATCGCAATTTACACCGACCGGAACTCCACGATGCAGACGGGACAGCAAACAATTGAGCAGCTGGCCCGGGTAACCAAGAGTTTAATGGAATAACAAGTACTACCGACCCTCAACTATTTAGCGAATGCCAAATAGTTGAGGCTTTTTATATGCTCGGGGTTCCCAGTGGTAAGATAGTATTAGTACAAGGAGGGGTTATGATGACAATTAAGGACAACTATCTTAAGTTAGCAGACGGTAACCAGATGCCCCAAGAAGGTTTTGGACTATACAAGGTTACCGGCCAAGAGACAATGAATAATGCAATCAAAAGTGCCTATGAGGATGGCTACCGGTTATTTGATACCGCCCAGCTCTACGGTAACGAAGCCCAAGTAGGGACCGCCTTTAAGCAGCTCCAACTTCCCCGTGAAGAACTCTTCGTTACGACCAAGGTGGCAGAAGAAAATCAAGGTTATGATAAGGCGATCGCTTCGGTCAAGGAGTCACTTGCTAAATTGCAATTGGACTACGTTGACCTCTTGCTAGTCCACTGGCCAATTGAACGGTCCTTCTTTGAAACTTGGCGTGCCTTTGAAGACATGAAGAAGGCCGGACTAACTAAGTCCATCGGGGTCAGCAACTTTGAAATGATCCACCTTCAGTACCTCGCGACGAAGGCCCACGAAATGCCAGTCGTCGACCAGGTTGAACTTCACCCACTATTGACCCAAAAGCCGTTGCTTAAATTCAACCAGGACCACCAGATCATTACCCAGGCCTGGAGTCCACTGGGCCGGGGAGCCGTACTAGGGCAAGACGTACTTAAAGCGATTGCCACGGCTCATGGTAAGTCACCGGCCCAGGTAATTCTTCGCTGGCACCTCCAATGTGGCGTTTCCTTCATCCCCAAGTCTATCCACGAGGCACGGATTGCCCAAAACGCTGACATCTATGACTTCTCGTTAAGCGATGATGAAATGCAACGGATTGATGCCTTAAATAACTACCAGCGGACCGGTCGCGAACCGGAGCTGGTTTACGAGTACGATAAGCAATATTAACTAAAAAGCCGGGAAGTTATTTCCTGGCTTTTTCTTTACGATCATCTGATCAACAGTGAGCATATAGAGTTTTGATACCGCTATCATCAAGTCCGGCAAGCTTTCATTTAATTTTCAAGAATTGCTGATTTACTAGCAGTGAAAGCAATTCCATTTTATTTTGATAAACGTTTGACATTAGTAAGTGAAGGATGTATATTATGGTTGTTAACAAATGATAAACGCTTATCAAAAACTTCAAGAAAGTGACTTATAACTATGAATAACAAGAATTCAATCATTACTAAGCTTGCCTTCCTTTCGGTTTCGTTCATGGTTACCAGTGCTTATGCCATTCAGGGTTCCCTCCCGCAACTAAAGGCGGCCCTGAACATCACCCAAACTCAGTCGGAGTACCTGGTGACCACCCCTTCCTTTGCCGTAATGATCTTCGTGGTCCTGTCCCCGTTTATCCAGGAATGGTTCCACATTTCCGATAAGAAGATCATCATGGCCGGGGTTACAATTGTGGGGTTGGCCGGGATCGTCCCGATGTTTATCAATAACTACGCTGCGATCCTCGTCTCCCGACTAATTCTCGGGGCCGGTTACGGTCTGTACAACTCCCAGGCCATCTCAATGATTTCGGTTTGGTACCAGGGAACGGTCCGGGCCCAAATGCTGGGCTGGCGGGCGGCAGCTGAACAAATCGGTCAGGCCTGCACGTTAACCGCGGCGGGTCTGCTGCTGAGCTTTGTCGGCTGGCATGGTTCCTTTGCCGTCTACCTCTTTGCCTTCGTCGTTTTGCTCTTCTTTGCAATCCGGGTTCCGGATGATAGCCAGGCTCAAGATGACGAGGTGAAAGAAGACGACCTCGGCGAAGACCTTGGTGAAGATGACAGTAAACAAATCACCAAGATTAGTCCGGTGGTCTACCTGCTGGTCCTCTTCGCCTTCTTGCTGGTCGTCGACTACGTGGGAATGGAAAACCGGTTCCCTGGTCTGGCCGTAACGATTAACGGCAGCCACTACACGGGCTCTTCCATGCTTCTTTCCTTAATGCTAATTGGGGCCACGCTCGGTGGTATTTCCTATGGTGCCATCCAGAAGCGCCTAGGCTTTGGAACCGTCTACCTGGGACTGGGGCTCATGGCACTGTCAAACTTTCTCTTTGGCTTTGCCGGCCATAACTTTATTCTGATGGTCATCGGTCTTCTTTTGATCGGTTTCCCACTGCAATTAGTTTCACCGTTGATTTTCAACCTGTTACCTGACCTGGCCCCGGCCAATCGGCAACCGCTCGTCACTTCACTTTGCCTGATTGGTTTTAACTTTGGTTCCTTCTTCTCACCGACGATTGCGGAATGGACGAACCACTTGTTAGGACAACCAACCAGCGGGATGGGTCTGGCCGCACCGTTCCCAATCTATGGTGTGGTTTTGATCATCATCGCCCTGATTATTTTCTTTGCTACCCGTCGTAATGCTAAACAAGCACACTAACTTACTGGAGGTTTTATCTTATGCCAATTCAAAACAAAGCAATGTTAATTACCTACTCTGACTCCATGGGCAAGAACATTAAGGAAACCCACGAAGTCTTAAAGAACTACATCGGTGATGCCATCGGTGGTGTACACCTTTTGCCATTCTTCCCATCTACCGGGGACCGTGGTTTTGCACCATACCGTTATGACGTCGTTGACTCTGCCTTTGGTGACTGGAGCGATGTTGAGTCCTTAGGTGAAGACTACTACCTGATGTTTGACTTCATGATTAACCACATCTCCAAGAAGTCCGTAATGTACCAGGACTTCAAGAAGAAGCACGATGATTCTAAGTACAACGACTTCTTCATCCGTTGGGAAAAGTTCTGGGAAAAGGCCGGTAAGGATCGCCCAACGCAAAAGGACATTGACATGATCTACAAGCGCAAGGACAAGGCGCCGGAACAAGAAATCGATTTTGACGATGGTAGCAAGGAACACCTCTGGAATACCTTTGGCGAAGAACAGATCGACATTAACGTCAAGAGCAAGGTCGCTAACGAATTCTTCAAGGAAACGCTGGTCGACATGGTTAAACACGGTGCCGACATGATCCGGTTGGATGCCTTTGCCTACGCCGTTAAGAAGGTTGGTACCAACGACTTCTTCGTTGAACCAGAAATTTGGGACCTCTTAAATAAGGTGCAAGATATCCTGGCACCATACAAGGCCATCATCTTGCCAGAAATTCACGAACACTACACGATTCCCCAAAAGATTTCCCAACACGGCTTCTTCATCTACGACTTCACCCTGCCAATGACCACCCTGTACACCCTGTACTCTGGTAAAACGAACCGCCTTGCTAAGTGGTTGAAGATGAGTCCGATGAAGCAATTCACCACCCTGGATACCCACGACGGGATCGGTGTGGTTGACGCTAAGGATATCTTGACCGATGATGAAATCGAATACGCCTCCAACGAGCTGTACAAGGTCGGTGCTAACGTTAAGCGGAAGTACTCCAGTGCTGAATACCACAACCTGGATATCTACCAAATCAACTCCACTTACTACTCAGCCTTAGGTGACAATGACAAGGCCTACTTACTAGCCCGGGCCTTCCAAATTTTTGCCCCTGGTATCCCAATGGTTTACTACGTTGGTCTGCTGGCCGGATCAAACGACCTGGAACTGCTGGAAAAGACCAAGGAAGGGCGGAACATCAACCGTCACTACTACACGAAGGAAGAAGTAGCTAAGGAAGTTCAACGGCCAGTGGTTAAGAACCTCTTAGACCTGCTCTCCTGGCGGAACAAGTTTGCAGCCTTTGACCTGGATGGCTCCATCGACGTCGAAACCCCAAGCGAAACGACGATTAAGATTACCCGGAAGGACAAGGATGGTGCCAACGTCGCTGTTCTCGAAGCCGACGCTGCCAACAAGACCTTCAAGGTTACCGCAAACGGCGAAACGGTAATGGAACAAAAGTAACCGGTACGCAGTCTCTCCGTGAATTAGCAATAAATAAAGGCGAAGTAGGAGTTTACGATAACCCCTACTTCGCCTTTATTGTTATTTAGGTTTTTAGTTATTTCCCCGGTTAACTAAGACATCACCGATCGTTTGGTCCACTTTCTTTTCTAATACCCATTCCTTGCTCTGCGCCACGTAGCTTTGGTGGTCCGGACTTGCAATGTGCTTACAGTAGTTCTCTTCGGATTGGAAAACTTCGTAGATGATCCATTCGGTCGGTTCACCCTTTTTGGTTCCCGCGTAAATCGCTAAAATCCCGGGATCACTCTTGATGGCATTGTCCAGTTGAGCGGCCAATACCTGCTTAAAGTCAGTCAAGTGATCAGCGGCCACCTTAATCGAGACAATGTTAATCCAGAGATCATTGGGCGTACTGATGTTTAAGGCCACATCCTGGTGTTCCATAAATTGCGGCACGAGGTCAATTACCTGGTGCTTAACGATTACGTCGGTTAATTGCTGGTCAAATTGTTGGTAACTTTCGGAATGACGGTGGGCCTGATAGGCCTTCTCATCATCGAAAACTTCAAAAGCATAGTTTTTGGTAATATCTTCTGGTTGGTGTGAGGAGTACATCCCGAGGGTACCATCTTCAATTGCAATCGCCGTGACCATGTCACCACGACTAGCATTTAAGAATTGGTCATGCGTATCAGGAGCCGTTTCAATTAGGTGCATCTTAAAGACGACGGAATTCTTCATATTCATCATTTTTTAGGATCCTCTTAATAATTGGTAATGCTTATATGATATGACAAAAGCGGCCATAAAGTAAACCAAAACCTTTCTTTCCCCCTTCAATCGGTCGGCATTATTTCACGAAAGTGATATAATTAAAATTGTAAATTGGAATTATACAGAAGGGAGACTTTTCCAATGTCGATGAATCCAAGCAAAGCACAAGATGTCTGGAAAGATGCTGGTGAGCACGTTCAATTTACGGTCCTCGAGCTTAACCGGCAGGACCAGGCAAAGGAACAAGAAGCAATTCAAGAGTTTGTTGACCGTTACCAAGCCATTATCCGTTCACTGCGGATCCGTGATAATAAGGGTAATCTAAAGGCTTCACTCGGCTTTAGCAGTGATGCTTGGGACTACCTCTTCCCGGACGCACCAAAGCCAAAGGAACTGGAACCCTACCACACCTTGGCCAGTGAGAAGTACTCAATGCCAGCTACTAAGGGGGATATTTTCCTTCACATCCGGGCCAATGACGAAGCCGTGGTCTACGAGTTAATTAGTCAATGCATGCTCTTTTTAAAGGACTTTACGACGGTGGTCGATGAGACCAAGGGCTTCCGCTACTTTGAAGGTCGGGCAATTATCGGCTTTATTGACGGAACCGAGGCCCCACAAGTTGAAGACGCAGCCGACTACGCAATTATCGGCGATGAAGATCCGTTCTTTGAAAATGGGTCCTACGCCTTTGCACAAAAGTGGCGTCACCACATGGACATTTGGAATAAGTTAACCACGGAAATGCAAGAAAAGGCCATTGGTCGTAAGAAGTTCTCCGACCTGGAACTACCTGACGGGGAAAAGTTCAAGAATGCCCACAACGTTACTTCACAAGCTAAGATTAACGGGGTTGAGCAAAAGATCGTCCGGATGAACGTTCCTTATTCTGACCCCGCTTCCGGAATTACGGGAACTTACTTTATCGGTTACTCTCGTTACTGGAAGGTTACTAAGATGATGCTGGAGAACATGGTCAACAAGGGTGACTACCTGCTTACCTTCTCCGACATCTTGTCCGGCCAACTCTTCTTTATCCCATCCCGGCCCCTGCTTGACAAAATTGCTGATGGCGAACTGAACTAGGAGTTGACAGCCGAAACAAAGCTTGTTAAGCTGACTATAATCTAATCAACGGAGGGATCAACCATTGAAGTTTTAATTCTACACATGTTAGTACAGCTAGTTCAGTTACCGACGCGGATTGGCTGTCCGGAGTAGGATTATTATTTTCAATGACTTGATACCACTAAATAACTGGCAAACTGCCAGTCTTTTAAGGCCTGTCCTACCCGGGG
>NZ_JBJEEL010000059.1:0-6650 GCF_051873035.1 Limosilactobacillus sp. | reverse complement strand
CTAAATACTACTTCGCGTTCCCAGAAGCTCGGTCATTTATGGCCGAGTAGTTCACATTCTAACTTTACATCTCGTCCGGCGCCTTAATATCCAACATTGCCAAGGCGTCTTTGAGGATATGGCTAACTGCCTGTACCAGTGCTAACCGGGCTGGTTGTTCTGGATCATCATGTAAAATCCGGTTATGAGCGTAGTACTGGTTAAACTTCTTAGAAAGTTCAAGCGCGTACTTAGCAATTACGGATGGGTCATAGTTAACCGCTGCCCGCTCAACCGCGTTACGATACTGGCTGAGGAAGCTCAAAATATCCCAAGCAGATTCACCCAGAGTTGTCAGGTCAACATTACTGAAATCACGAATGCCACCCTTACGGAGGATACTCTCGGCCCGTGCCCGCGCGTATTGGACGTAAGGACCCGTCTCCCCTTCAAACTTAACCACATCTTCTAGCTTGAAGTTAACGGCATTCCGCCGATCATTCTTCAGGTCATGGAAGATAACGGCACCGACACCAACTTGCTTAGCAACCTCATCGGCATTCTTCAGGTCAGGGTTCTTTTCGGCAATCTGTTGACGTGCTAACTTGATCGAGTCGTTTAAGACGTCTTCCAAGTTTACCACGTTCCCCTTCCGCGTGGACATCTTCTTACCATTTAAATTCATCAAACCAAAGGAGATGTGTTCCAGTTGGTTCCACCAGGTGAAGCCCATTTCTTTAAGAACCGCCTTCAATTGTTTGTAGTAGTTCTCCTGTTCGGCCCCCACTACGTATAGTGACTTAGCATGACCGTACATCCGCTTCCGGAAGAGGGCCGTAGCCAGGTCCCGGGTAATGTAAGTAGTCGTACCATTACTCTTAATAATCAATGGTGGCGTCAGCTTGTAAGCATCGAGGTCCACGATTTGTGCTCCCCGGCTTGGCTTCAGCAAGTGCTTATCCTTCAAGAGTTGGATTGGGTCATCCATCTTTTGGGCACTGAAGGCTTCCCCGTGGAAGGAGTCGAAGTGGACGTCCAGCATATCATAAACCTTTTGGAATCGCTCGATTGAAATTTCACGGAACCAGTGCCATAAGCGCCAAGCTTCCTTATCACCGTGTTCCAGCTTAGCAAACCAGGCCCGACCAAGTTCAGTGTATTCGGGGTGCTCGTCGGCCTCCGTGTTAATCCGGACGTAGTACTTTAATAAAGTGTTGATTGGATCCTTCTTAACTTCTTCTTCACTTCCCCACATTTCATAGGCTGCCATCAGCTTACCGAACTGGGTTCCCCAGTCACCGAGGTAGTCAACCCGAATGAGGCGGTAGTTTTCCTTTTCCAGGATCCGGGCAACCGCTTCACCAATCATCGTGGAACGAAGGTGGCCCATCCCCATTGGCTTAGCGATGTTCGGGGAGGAGTAGTCAATCACAACGTTGGCACCGTGACCAAGGTCCTTTTGACCGTAGCCTGCTGGATCAGCCAAAATTGCCTTAACAATTTCTGCACCCACTTGGGCCTTGTCCAAGAAGAAGTTGATGTAAGGACCAGCAACCACTACCTTATCAAAACCGGTCTGGTCAATTTTTGCCAACAGGTCACTAGCGATCAGTTTTGGTGCCTTATGCATGGTCTTAGCCAAGAAGAAAGTTGGGAATGCATAGTCCCCATTATTAGCATCCTTGGGCCGTTCAATTTTATCAATAATCTCTTCCAATGATAGGTCAGGCAGTGCCGACGCAATCGCCGTTGCTACTTGTTGCTTTTCATCCATTGTTAATCCTCCTTAATAAAAAAAGTCCCTAGTATTACATTGCATACTAGAGACGAGATTTCCCGCGGTACCACTCTAATTGAATTGGATTCCACTCATTATTACCTATTCAAATCTACCACCAGACACGCTTTCACCGGTCTCAGTCCCCGACTTACACCAACTCGGGGTCGCTTAAACTTCCACCTTGCTACTACTTCTGGTAGTTATACAGTCACATATTATAGCAAATTCAGTGGCAAATACAAGAAATAAAAAACGCTGGACCATCGTCCAACGCTATCTAAAGCGGGTAACGAGAATCGAACTCGCGACGCAACCTTGGGAAGGTTGAGTTTTACCACTAAACTATACCCGCATCACTAACTTAATAATTAACACTAAGTTAGTATATAACAATTATACCTTTTTGTCAGCCTTTTTTGTTACTTTTTTCGTCTTTTTGGCAGTTTTTTTGCTGCCCTTCTTTTCGTCAGCCTCGTCATCGTCTTTTTCTTCGCGGGGTACTGCCTTGATCATCTTCGCTTCACTTTGGCGAATAACTGCCCGACCGTTGAGTTCGTTGACACCACTCTTGTCAGCAGGATCAAAGTCATTGATTGAAACCATTATGGAATTATTGTAAACTTTTTCAACCACACCCTGGAAGTCGTGATCCATTGGCCCAAACTTTTTGCAACCAACAACATCACCAATCTCAAAATCAGCCATAGTTTTCACCTCGCTAATATTTCCAATAGGATAACAGAAAACACTTTACTCTTTTTCACTATTATTTTCAAGTAAAAGGTCCGTTGGTCACTTTCGCGCTTTATGGTAAAATCGTAGCAGAAAGGACTTACTAACTATGTTGAAATTAACTGCTGAGGCGATGGTGATTATCCTACTCCTCGCCAATTTCTTCGGTAACCGCTGCAAAAAGGAAAAACACGTTTCGGATTGGCTGGTGGTCGCCCGAATTACCTACTTTGTTTTACTAGCGCTTTCGGTTGTCAAGCTGATCCTTAATTTCCCAGTGGTCCTGATATTAAACATCCTGTGGCTGCTTTACTTAATCGCCGTCTACATCCTACTTGAAAATACCTTCCGCCTAAAAAGAGAGACCTTTGGTAACCCGCTCCGTGCGGCCGGCGTCACCATCGCACTGGTGATTGCTCTAGTTATCATCATTGTCTTCTTCTAGTGGAAACTAATGGGTCGTCGCGCGTATATATGAGGTCCAGAGTTCGGCTTTTGCCGGGCTTTGGGCCTCATTTATGTACCACGCTTATATCCTTGTACATAAAAGGGACCCGTTTTACCACCAAAATCATATTAAAGAAGGCTATGCAAATGCCCCCACATTATTTTACCTAGCTGTCCGCGGAATTAAGGACCCCAATATCAAAATTCACACATCAATACCAGTTAACAGATCCCAAACTAATAGCGGGAGTGTGACTACAAAGTCGTAAGGGACTTCAGTCGCACTCCCGCTATTTACTATTTATGATTAGGCCTGCTGATCCCCTTCATTTCATCAGAGCCATACATGAAACTCACCGAATCGTCTTGAATCTGCTCGGCAAATTCCGTCATTTGAATCAGTAACTTCTTTAAGCGTACGCCACGATCCGTCAGGGAATAAACAACCTTGGGTGGCATAACGCCATAGTCAGTTCTACGCACAACCCGATCGGCGATTAGCTGGTGTAGTTGCTCACTCAGCACCTTTTCGGCCGGTGTAATTCCATATAACTTTTCCAGGTAGTGTCGTAATTCGCCAAAACGCTTTGCCCCTAATCCTAGCGAGCAAATAATGGACGGTTTCCACTTACCGTCTACGATACTAATAATGTAGTTACATCCTAAGAAGTACTTTCGTTGTTCCATTTCATCCACAGCTCATTTCGTATTGTCTTGGTATCTACCAGTTATTATACAATACTCCCCACCGTGGACTTAATTAATTACTTTACCTCATCGTTTTGTGGATACTTCATTTCACTCCAGCCACCGAAGCCCTGGTGCAGTGACCGAATGTTTTCGGCACCCGGAATTGGGATTCCCGCTTTGGGACCAGAGTAGGTATCGATTAGTCCTTGTGTCATGTGGTTCTTCTTAACCTGGTCAACCGTTAATTCACTAACGACTTGGTCCTCTTTACCATTTAAGACTTTTTCGGCAAAGAGCGGGTCGATAATGTTCTGCCGGCCAACGGCAACCAGGTCGGCCATCGAAAGCGCATCTTCCGCCTTCGCCTTGCTGGTAATGCCACCAACGATAACTTCCTTTGCCCCGTTTAGATACGGGTGGAACAGCGTTGCTAATGGCTGTTGTGAATCCTGATACTCACTGTCGGCCTTATCAATATCACCAAGCATGGCATCCCCAGGCTTAGCATTATACTGTGGCATTGATAGGTGGATGTAGTCCAGGTCGTAATTTTTAGTGATTTCATCAATTAACTTGGTTGCCTCATGCCAGGTGTAACCAACGTTTTTACCATGAATCTCTTCGGGTGAAATGCGGTAGCCAACGATAAAGTCCTTCGGTGCTTCCTTTTTGACGACCTCCATGACCGACTTCACAACCGCTAACGGGAAGTTCATCCGCTTCTCGACTGAGCCGCCCCAGTGGTCCGTCCGCCGGTTAGAGTAGGCCGAAACAAATTGTTGAATTAGGTAGTGGTTGGCACCATGAATTTCTACGCCGTCAAAGCCAGCCTTAATCGCCCGTTCGGTTGCCTTGCCAAAGTCCGCAATAATCGCTTGAATCTGTTCATCGGACAGGGTGTGCACCTTGTAGGGCAGGAATGGGAAGTCCAGGCCATCTTCTATGCCAGTCGGTGCATAGACCTTCTTACCATTCATTGCCCGGAAGTTAGCTTCACGACCAGTATGGGCAATTTGCATAATGGCCTTGTTACCAGCATGCTTCATAGCCTGGGCAACCTTTTTGAGCTGGGGGATAAACTTATCATCATAAACTGCTAGCTGTTCCCGGCCGCGCTTCCAGGTCATTGCCGGCCCCCGTTTTCCGTAACATACATATATTCGGTAATGATCATTCCGCCAGACTTAGCGTGAGCATTGTAGTAGCTAATCGTGTCCGCAGTTGCATAACCATCTTCACCACTGTTAGTTAGCATCGGTGGTTGAACAAAGCGGTTGGCAACCGTCGCACCGTGCCGAAAAGTCAATGAATCATTCAAATTAGCCATCGTAAGTTACCCCTTTCGTTTGCTTATCACCTTTACTATAGATTAGTAAGTAAGATCTAACAAGTAGACACTTTTAGGTAAGTAACTTACTTCCCGGTAATTAGCCACCAAAAAAGGACGCCCACTTAGCGTCCCTCTTTTATATGCCAAATTCATTCAAATGTACTAGCTTAAATTTTAAATCGTTACAAGTAGAAGCATCGCCAATTTGTTGGGCAGCATCAAGGGCCTGGTGGAGTTTAATCGAATATACCCTCTTAAGGTCATCAATGTTAAAGCCGATTACGCTCAGGAACGCGATTTGTTCCTCCCATGCCTGGGCCGCACTTATCTTTTCTAAGCTGGCCTTGAGTTTTGGCTGCTGTGGTGCCCGGTAGCAGTAAAGGGTACTCTGGACACTATAGTCACGGTACGAGACATAGTCGGCGGTCAGGTACGCTTTCCACATCGTTTTGACGTCT
Organism: Limosilactobacillus sp.; assembly: GCF_051873035.1. Classification (GTDB taxonomy): domain Bacteria; phylum Bacillota; class Bacilli; order Lactobacillales; family Lactobacillaceae; genus Limosilactobacillus. The sequence continues at coordinate 1,234 of NZ_JBJEEL010000059.1, read as the reverse complement.
TCGGAGTAGGAACGGTTATTAGGAAAACGGACATACTTAAAGCAGGCCTTTTTAAAAAGTTTGGCCCAGGGGGTTACACATTGATCGCCAATGTTTAGATAGAAACTACCAGCGTTTTCCAGCCATTCCTTCCGCGAATAATTACCGATGTATTGGTGACGATTAGGGCCATATACATTCAATTTTTCATGGTCGGTATCAAAAATACCATAATCACAGATCGCCACGTCGACCTTATCCAGGCAAATTTGCTGGTGTAAGTTGCTAATGTAATTGGGCCAAATGTAGTCATCTTGGTCCACGAAGGCAATACACGAACCCTGCGCAGCTTCAATCCCGACGTTGCGGGCAGTGCTCCTTCCCTGATTGCTTTGGTTAATTAGCTTAATCCTGGGATCACGTTCAGAATATTCCTGGCAGATTTTTAACGAGTTGTCAGTTGAACCATCATTAACGATGATGATATCCAGGTTGGTATACTCTTGGTTAACAATGCTATCAAGACATTCTTTCAAATGCTCCTCCCCATTGTATACCGGTACGATTATACTAATCTTTTCCATGTTTATTCCCCCAGGTAAGATAGACTAACCAGTACGAGTATAAAACAAAAAAGCTCGGTAGAACATCTACCGAGCTCAACTTATGCCCCAAACAGGATTCGAACCTGTACATGGAAACCCATACAACGACCTGAACGTTGCGCGTCTGCCAATTCCGCCACTGGGGCATCGCTATTTTGTTGATGTCTATCAGACAACAATAATTATTATACTGATTTTCAACAAAATTACAAGAGGAAAAACAAATTTATTTAAAATTATTTTGCTTCCTTCTGCGGCTTAATGAATTGAATCATTGTCCCGTACCCTGTCAGCACTAAGAACTTAGGAGCTACCTGGACATTGGCAACGTTAGTATTAAAACGCACGTTGACCACCCCGTCAGCTCCCTTGGCAGCTGCCCGTTCTTTCAGCTTTTCCTCCACTGCACTAAACAGCTGATCCAGTGACTCAAAGGAATCAATTGCCTCGCTCGGTAGCATTAAATGACTAGTCGCATTCACTATTCCCAGAATACGGTGTGCCTGGGGATACGCCTCCGTTGATAAAAACATCTTCCCACTTCCTTTGTTTATCATTATATATCAAAAGGGTCCGGTCAACTGACCGAACCCTTTTCGGTTCTACAATTTTAAGTACTGATGGATTTAACATCAGTACTTATTTTGGTT
>NZ_JBJEEL010000058.1:0-36791 GCF_051873035.1 Limosilactobacillus sp. | reverse complement strand
CTTGCTTAATCTGCGTCATTAAATTTGTTCAAGTTATTTATTGCAATCTGCCATTAATAAAAGAGTCAGACACGAATCAACTATGATTAATGCCTGGCTCTTTTCACATACTTTTAGTTACGAACGTTAATCCCATCTAGACCTGCTTTGTGGGTATAGTTCATCCCAGCCGGCGGTAGCAGCCTAGTTATTCTGGTCATTTTGGACCTTAAGCTTAGCCTTAATGGCTGCGGCCTGTCCCTTGAACTTCTTTTGCAACTTAGCCTTACTGTAGGCGTGCTTTTTAACGGCGTTGTGTTGGTCGGTTGACTTGATAACGACCTGCTGCTTAGCAACTTCAATTTCAAATTGGTTGTTGTCATCACTCAGCGTGTAGTCGCTACCACTCTTACTCAACTGAATTGAACCGTCTTGGACGTCGCTAACCTGCTGCTTACTAAACTGTAAGAAGGCCATCACTGCATAGTCCGCGTTATCAAAGCGATTATTTGTGCTGGCAGCCATTACCACGTTGGCACCGTTAACCGTTGACTGACCAGCCGGCATTGTGAAGACCAGTACCGCCGCTAACGCAGCCGTACACACTAAAGCCATTTTTTTCATTCTAATAATCCTCCCAAATTTCTCACGAGTAATCTTATCATACCAGTCCTGCCTTCTTTGTCAATTTCCAAAAAACGCGAAACAGAGGCGTTGATCGTCTCTTATTTCGCGTTTTCATCGTATTTAATTAGCGGTAGCCGTGGTTTGTTCCGCCACTTTCTTCTTCGCCGTAGCCATCATCAGCCGGATCCGGTTGAGCTGGTTAACAACGGAGGCACCTGGGTCGTAGTCGATCGGCATCAGGTTAGCGCCCTTGTATTCACGACGCAGCTCCTTTAGCATCCCCTTACCAACAATGTGGTTTGGCAGGCACCCGAATGGCTGCATGCAGACGATGTTATTGACACCGGACCGGAGGAGTTCCACCATTTCACCTGGTAAGAACCACCCCTCCCCAGTCATGTTACCTAGCGACAAGACTGGCTTAGCACCGGCGACCACTTCGTCCCATGGGGTAATTCCTTCAAAGCGCTTTGAAGCCCGCAATGCCTCATCCATTGGCTTTTCAGCTTGCCGAATCAGCTTCAGCAAAACGGCCGCGAAGAGTTGCGAACTCTTCTTGGCACCGAGGTGTTCGTGCCGGTAAACCTGGTTATAGAGGGAGTAGTTCATGAAGCCCACGATGTCAGGAACCACCGCTTCGGCCCCCTCTGCTTCCAGGGTACCGACAATATCGTTATTAGCGATCGGTGAGTACTTGACCAGGATTTCGCCAACGACCCCGACCTTCGGCTTAACAATGTCCCGAATTGGCAAGGTGTCAAAGTCATGGACAATGGCCTGGACGTTGCGCTTAAATTCCTTAAAGCTCCCGTTTTCAACGTTGGGCCGAACCCGGTCGAGCCAGTCAGCGTACAGGGCGTTAGTGGCTCCCTTTTCTACTTCATACGGCCGGGTATGGTAGACCAGTCGCTCAAAGAGGTCCCCGTATAAGAAGGCGATCGAGGCCCGCTTAATTAGCGGCAGGGTAAAGGTAAAGCCTGGTGTTGACTCAACCCCCTGGTTCCCCAGGGAAATTGAAACAACCGGTACCTGGGCAAAGCCGGCATCCTTAAGGGCCTTCCGGATCAACGGGATGTAGTTAGTCGCCCGACAGCCCCCACCGGTTTGACTCATCATCACGGCCGTGTGGTTCAGGTCATACTTACCACTTTGCAGGGCCTCAATCATTTGCCCAATTGAAATAATAGCCGGGTAGCAGGCATCGTTGTTGACGTACCGGGTTCCCACGTCAACGGAGCGCCGGTCCTTAATCGGCAAGTTGACCACGTTGTAACCCGAAGCCTGCAGGGCCACGTCAACCAGGTTGTGCTGGTGGATTGGTGACAGCATCGGCAAAAGCAGCGTGTACTTTTCCTTCTTCATCTTCTTCGTAAACTTAACTGGCGTTGGGTTATCGTAGAGCTTTTCTGGGCGGATCTGTTTTTCGGTCCGTTCTTTAATCGCGGCCTTGAGTGAACGAATCCGGATCCGGATAGCCCCGAGGTTATCCCCTTCATCGATCTTTAAGCAGGTGTAAAGGCGGTTGTACTGGTTCATGATTTCCTCAACCTGGTCGGTATCAATCGCATCAATCCCACAACCGAAAGAGTTTAACTGGACAAACTCTAATTCCGGTGTTTTAGCAGCGATACGGGCCGCCGCAAACAAACGGGAGTGGTAAGACCACTGGTTAACGACCCGGAGTCCCTTGACATCGCCGAGGTGGGCAATCGAGTCTTCAGTCAAGACGTGGAAGCCCGCCGCCGTAATCATCTGTGAAATCCCGTGGTTAATCATCGGGTCAAGGTGGTAAGGACGGCCAGCTAAGACGACCCCATGCTCGCCCTTTTGTTTAAGCATCATCAGGGTATCTTCACCCCAGTTATGGATCTTCTGGTGGAAGTTAGCCAGTTCTTGGTAACCGGCCTCTAGGGCATCCTTAACTTCCTTTTTCGTAACGCCCAAGTCCTTGAAGCATTCATACAGGTTCTCCGCCGTCGACTTGTGATCCGCCAGGTTTAGGAACGGGTCGCGGAAGTCCACTTCCCCATTCCGGATTTCGTCAACGTTCTTCCGGATAACTTCAGGGTAAGACTGGACAATTGGGCAGTTAAAGTGGTTGTTAGCATCCTTCTTTTCCTGTAGCTCGTAGACAACCGCTGGGTAGAAGATTCGGTCAACGTGCCGGTTGGCAATCAGGGCCATGATATGACCGTGAACGTTCTTAGCCGGGTAGCAAACCGTATCAGATGGGATGGTTTCCATCCCCTTTTCATACTGCTTCTTACTGCCCTTCGGCGAGAGGATCGTCCGGAAGCCCAGTTGCTTAAAGAAGGTCGCCCACAGTGGATAGTCTTCATACATGTTCAAGACCCGGGGCAGGCCGATCGTCCCGTGCTTAGCCAGCTTACTCCGTAGTGGCTGGTACTTAAAGAGTTCCTTGTACTTCCGTTCGACCAGGTTGACCTTACCGTTGTTCCGTGGCCGTTCACCGTGTAAGCGCAGTGCCCGGGCCTCGCCCCGTTCACATCGGTTACCGGTAACGAACTTCCGACCATCGTTAAAGATCGTCAGGGTTAGTTCACAGTTGTTGGCACAACCACCACAGTGCATATATTCCTTTTCAAAGGACAGGTTATCCATTTCCTTAATGGAAAGCAGGCTGGTGTGGTCCCCGGCCTGGTAGTTGTGTTCGGCAATTAGGGCGGCACCGTAAGCCCCCATCAAGCCGGCAATGTTAGGCCGGATAACGTTAACACCGGCAATCTTTTCAAAGGCCCGTAAAACGGCGTCGTTATAGAAGGTCCCCCCTTGGCAAACGATGTGGTCGCCAAGCTCATCCGCACTCCGCATTTTAATCACCTTAAAGAGGGCGTTCTTGATAATTGAGAAGGACAGACCGGCGGAAATATCACCGATCGTGGAACCTTCCTTTTGAACCTGTTTAACCTTGGAATTCATGAAGACGGTACACCGGGAACCGAGGTCCGCCGGGTGCTTTGCCAGCAGGGCGGCCTGGGCGAAGTCACGGATGTTGTACTTTAAACCACTGGCGAAGGTTTCCAAGAAGGATCCACAACCAGATGAGCAGGCCTCATTCAGCTTGATATCCGCCAGGGCACCATTCTTAACCGTCATGGCCTTCATATCCTGACCACCAATATCGAGGATAAAGTCCACATCGGGTTGGAAGTAGTGGGCGGCCTGGTAGTGGGCCACCGTTTCGACTTCACCGAGGTCTACGTTGAGGGCGTTCTTAATCAGATGTTCGCCGTAACCGGTAACGCAGGCCTTACCGATCTGAACGTCGTCTGGCATCTTCATAGTCAGGTCACGGAGCATCTGCTTGGTCTTTTCCAGCGGGTCCCCGTCATTGTTGTCATATTCGGTAAACAACAGCTTGTGGTCAGCCGACATAAGGACGATCTTAGTCGTCGTCGATCCGGCATCGATCCCTAGGAAGGCGGTGCCGTGGTAGTTGGCCAGGTCACCGGACTCCACCCGGTCCTTAGCGTGACGCTGACGGAAGGCGGCTAGTTCATCCTCGTTTTTAAACAGCGGGTCTAAAGAGTGTGACGGTGCCAGTACTGAATCATCACCATTGACTAACCGGTCTAGTAAAATATCAAGCGATAAAGCCGGCTGGTCCTTCGCGTACAACGCGGCCCCCTGCGCCACGAAGAGTTGCGGGTTTTCCGGGAAAATTACCTCGTCATCGGTCAGGTGCAGGGTTTCAATAAAGCGGTGCCGGAGCTGATCCATGAAGTATAGCGGGCCCCCTAAAAAGGCCACGTGCCCACTAATCTTGTGGCCGGCAGCCAGGCCAGAAATCGTCTGGTTAACGACCGCCTGGAAGATGCTGGCCGCAATGTCTTCCTTCCGGGCCCCATCGTTAATTAATGGCTGGACATCCGTCTTGGCAAAGACCCCACACCGACTCGCGATCGGGTAAATCTTTTGCGCATTACGGGCCAGCTTGTTGAGCCCATCGGCATCGGTATCAAGTAAAACCGCCATTTGGTCAATGAAGGCCCCGGTACCACCAGCACAGCTCCCGTTCATTCGCTGTTCCAATGAGTCGCCAAAGAAGGTAATCTTAGCGTCTTCACCACCAAGTTCAATTGCAACGTCGGTTTCGGGAATTAACTGTTCAACGGTCTTGGTACAAGCAATCACTTCTTGGATAAACTTTAACTGTAGTAAGTTGGCCAGGCCAATTCCACCAGATCCAGTAATTGTAAAGGAAATCGGTGTTTGCCCGCCTAATTCTGTAATTGCCTCTTCAATTACCCTTTTGCTGGCGGCCTTCACGTCCGCGTAGTGCCGTTCGTACCGGGAGAAAAGGGTTTGGTGATTAGCATTCATCACCACGAGCTTAACCGTGGTTGAACCAACGTCAATTCCACCAAAGAGTTTCTCTGCCATCTTAAAAAATCCTCCCCTACTTTTCCAACAGTGTGTATAATATTAGTTAATTATATTATTGATTCCAAAATGGCCAACATTCAATCATCAATTTAGCGCCATTTGTTTGTTAGACAACAGATTCCAACATTGTGTCGGATTGCATTTATGGGGTGATTAATAATGACTCTTCAAGAGGATATGCGTGTACGGCGCACCAAGCAAAATATTATTCATGCCTTTATTGAATTAACTAAGGAAAAAAGTATTAACTCCATTACAGTTCAAGAAATCGCGGAGCGGGCGATGGTCAACCGGGCGACCTTCTATGCTCATTACCATGATAAGCAAGACCTCTACCAACAGATCTTCAACCAGGTAATTGGCATGTTCGCTCCCCTCCGTAATCCCCGGCTCTTCCTCAACCGGCGGGTGATGTTTTCTAAATTGGAAGATACCGTCACCGCCGTCTTGGAAAATTGTGCCCAAAACAGTGATATCATCCTGCTAGTTATTGACGGCACGCCGGCCCGAACCTTACAGGAGCAACTAAAACCAATTTTAACTGCTAATATCGCCGGTATTTTGAAACGGTTTGGGATTGATCAAAACAGTACGATCCCAACCGACCTCGTAATCACTTATATTTTGTCCATCTTTACCAGTGTCCTTTCCTGGTGGCTTCACGACGGTCTAGCCCACCACATGACTGCCCGCCAATTAGCACACACTTTAGTCCAACTGGCCCTCGAAGGACACATGCGTGTTTTAGGCTTTGATCCAAAGTCTTAATACTAAAAAAACGGGGCAGGGAAAATTCCCTGCCTCGTTTTTTATGCTTACTATCGGTACCGTCGGAACGGGTTACCGTTCTGCAGAAACGGTCTTTACAATCTTGAAGTTCTTAGAACCAGGAGCACCCTTTTGAACTTGGTACTTCTTAGGATCCTTCTTGTGGCTCATGTTCCAGTCATACCAGCCACCATCAAAGACCTTCACGTTCTTGAATCCTTCTTCTTTGGCAATGAAGAATGGTACACAAGCACGCCAACCAGTCCCACAGTAGAAGACGACTTCTTGGTCCGGTGTGATCCCCTTCTTCTTCCAGTAGGCCAATTCAGCTTGAGGATCCTTCAGCGTACCGTCAGAGTTAGTTAAGTAGGCAACGTCGCTACTACTCTTACTTACCCGACCGTAGATTGCACCCTTTGGTTCACCAGTTTCCTTGATGTAGGAGTAACCACTGATGTCACCAACGTATTCCTTCCAGGAACGAGTACTTACCAGCTTCAGGTTCGGGTTCTGCTTTTCTGCTTGAACCATCTCTGCCGGGGTCTTAATCAAAGCCTCAGGGTGGGCAACCGTGTTGCTACCAAAGTCAGTTTGCTTTTGGGCTTGGTCACTCTTCTTTTGGAGTGGTAAACCAGCCTTCTTCCAAGCCTGTTGGCCACCGTCAATGATCTTAACATCCTTTACACCAAGCCAGTAGGCTGCAAAGGCAACCCGGGAAGCGGCGGAAATGTCAGGAGAGTAGATGATAATCGGCGTATTGGCAGTTACCCCTTTTTTCAAGAAGTTCTTCCGTAACTGACTAGCATCCAGGATGTTCCAGTGGTTAGCCTGACTTTCAACATCATTAGTGCTCATCTGGATGGCACCAGGAATGTGTCCCTTGGCAAAACCGGGAACCTTACCATATGCTACTGCCAACACAACCGTATTCGGATTTTGTTGCTTTAACTGTTGTGCCTGCTTTGCAGTGATGTAGTAGGTATTATCAGTAATTTGCTGGTCTTCTTTAACCAGGTGACTTTCTTTAGCAGCGTGAGTGGTTGTTGCTACCGTGACCCCGAAGAGGAGACCACAGAGTGCCAAGCCCGCCCACTTTAGAAACTTATTCATAATAAATTATTCCTCTCTATAGCTGGACTATTAGTTGACTACTACCGATTTGTAAGCTCTTACAGCCGAATTTATGATATCACTTACGGCAGATTTGTGCAATAATTAATTAGATCTAGATTATTCATTAGTAAGGTGATTATAAATGGTTGCAACTGGCCTAATCTTCGGCTTTTTACTTGGTTTCATTCTTCAACGCTGGCAGTTCAACTTTGCACATGAACTCCAAGCTGGCCTGACTAACTGGCGGTCAGCCGGCCTGTTAAACATTTTAGTGATAATCCTCGTCGAAAGCATTATCCTTTTCCTCCTTATTCTCAGCAGGGTGGTAACACTGCCGGCCATCCCCGACTACGCACCGTGGGCCGTAATCGTCGGGAGCCTGTTATTCGGTTGGGGAATGCAGCTCGCCGGGGGTTGTATTATCGATAGTCTCGTCCGCCTCGGTACCCTCGACCTCAATAGTCTGTTAACGTTGGTGGTATTCATCTTTACCCTGGTTTTCTACAACCGGGGGAGCTTTAGTAAGGTCTTAGACCCGTTGACTACTAACCAGGTCAGCGACCAGCTGCTCCGCCACCCGCACGCCACTTTTTACATTCCCCTAACCGTCCTGTTCATCATCACCGGAGCTTGGTTAATCTGGTACCTCACCACCAAGCAAACCCGTCGGTCCGTGGTTATTGCGGCGCTAGTTGGACTCCTAGCCGGTGGGTCCTACCTGGCCAATGCCCGCGCTGGTAGTTTCGGGAGCTTTGCCATCGTTAGCCCCCTCCTCTCTTGGTATGGTTATATTAAGGGAAAAGGCGCCGGAATTGATATTAGCTGGGGGATGTACTTTATCGTTAGCACCATTATCGGTTCGCTAGTAGCTGCCCTTTGGCAAAGGAAGCTATTCCAGCAGCCCATCACGCTCTGGGGTCTCTGCCGGGCCCTTCTTGGTGGAATCTTAATGGGAATCGGTGCCGGACTTTCCAAGGGGACATTTATCTCCAACGGGGTCGTTTACACCGCTATGTTTTCCATCCAGGGGTGGTTAGCACTACTCTTTATCATCGTTGGCCTAGGCAGTATGGCCGGGCTAACGGCCATTTTCAAAAAGCACTAATTTAAATTAAGTAAACGGGGTTGGGAAAAATTTCCCAACCCCGTTTGTTTTGAAAGTCGCCTATTATTTTAACCAGAGAGGAGAGTTATTGTTACAAAGACTATTTTCCTGCGGCGCGCTTTTCTGATTGCGAAACCAGTGTCGAGGCCACCATCGAACTCGTTACGTTCGTGGTTGTCCGTGCCATATCTGCAAAGCTGTCGATTCCGGCAAAAATACTGATCAGGCCAACTGGTAGTCCCAAGACAACAAACATGGCGGTACCTAACATAATACCACCACCGGGAACACCAGCAGTCCCGAAGGAAATAATTGGACACAAGATGATAATAATAATTGCTTGTGTAAGCGTAACATTTACCCCCATCGAATGAAGGGTATAAATTGCCAGTAGCGGTGGCCAAATACCCGCACAACCGGACATTCCGACCGCCGTCCCGAGTGAACCAACAAAGTTAGCGATTTCTTCGGAAACGCCAACCTTCTTCGTCAAACACTCAACGTACAGCGGCAGGGTCCCGGCACTACTCCGGGTTGAGAAGGCCATCGTTTGGGCCGGTAACACGTCCCGGTAAAACTTCAACGGTGACATATGACCAACAAACTTGAGCAGTATACTGTCGGTAACTGCCAAGTGGAAAATACAGCCCACGAAGGTCAAAACGATGATCCATAGCAATGGTAAGAGTGCCTTCGGATCACTGGTCCCCATCGTATCAGCCATTAGGAAAATAATGGAGTATGGCAAGAAGGAAATAATAACGGCAATTAACTTGTAAACAATGTCGTGGAGGTCATCAATAAAACCCTTGAAATAGCTCAACGAATCCTTACCACGCTTTTCGTTAATTGCCACAACGGCCATCCCGACAATAATTGCAAAGAAAACTACCGGGATAACTTGGCCCTTGGCCATCGATTGAAAAATATTTTCGGAAAACAGGTCGGTAATTACCTGGGTAAACGGTGGCACCTTGCTGACTTTAACACCATCAACAATACTCAAGTGAGTCCCTTTACCAAGGTTAGTAACAATTGCGAGGACGGTCCCCACGATCGCTGCTAAAAAGGTCTGGAAGAGTAACCAGAATAGTGCCTTCCCCCCGATGGTCTTCAACTTACTAGTCGAATTCATCGAGTAAACACTCTGGATTAGTGAAACCAACAGCAATGGGATTACCATCATTGTCATGATCTTGACGTAGATTGTACCCACGACGGCATCATATGATGTATAGCCCTTAAAGATCAGCCCAATGATAATACCAATTACCAATGCTGCTACTGAGGTAAAACCGAACCCCCATTTTTTCAATAACCAATGAACAACATAACATGCCAGCAATGAGACTGCCAAAGTAGCCAGACTCATCCACACAGTTGTTGACATACTAAACACCTCATTTAATTAAGCCAACTCATCCCCCCAAGACTTGTATTATTCATCACAATAATTGGCAACGCTTACATTGTATAGTATTCAGTACATTTATGCAAATTATGATTAATATTCTCTCATAATAAAACCAGGGAGCAAGCTCGTTAAACGTCTTGCTCCCTGGTTCTCAATTGTTAGGCAAAAGGTCTATTCTTAGGCCTTGGCCCGCATAATCTTTAAAATCACGGAATCAGTATCTGACATTCCTTCACTGGTCAAGCGCCCCAGGTCCCGGATCGTCTTATCGACCGACTCACTAACTACCCCGTTAGTTGCCGGGACCGTAATCTTTTGGAGGGCCAAATCGACCGCCTTAAGCATCGTCTGGACCGCAGTTGAGACCTTCAGAGCGCAGGAACAACCAGCACCATCACAGACCATCCCGTTGGCGTCACCAATCATAATCTTGATGGCCCGGCCGGCATCTTCGACCGTCCCACCGGCCAAGTAACACAGACCGGTTGCTGCCCCCATGGCGGAAGCATGTACCGCGCAGTAAGCCGTTAGACTCGGCAAGAAGGCGTGAATGTAAACCGTCGTCAGGTGTGACAGGGTCAGGGCCCGCACCAGCTGTTCTTCTGAGGAGTGCCAGTACTTCGCCGCAACGCAAATCGGCACCGTCGCGGTAATCCCCTGGTTACCGGAACCGGAGTTAGTAGCTGCTAATAACTGGCTTCCACCCATCCGGGCATCCGCCGCGGCACTCGTTTGGGTAATGATCTGCTTGGTCAATGAATCTGCCGTGTTCAGGCCGCGTGAATTATTCATCGCACGTCCCACGGCCATCCCATAGTGGTGTTCCAGGCCATCACGTGACAAGGCCATGTTATAGTCCCTGGTCGTTAAAATAAACTGCAGTTCTGAAAGCGGCTCCTGCATTGCAAACTCCCAGACGGCCGCCAGGCTACTCTGCTGGAGGAACTTTTCCCACTCACTAGCGGCTCCCGGTTGGGGCTTACCGTGATCAAATACCACCTGGTCGTCATGCTGAACACGGTAGATATTGGTGTGACTCCCCGCAATCTGAACATTCGCCGTGTGGCCCGTCGTGGTCGTTACCGTCACTTCAACGAATAACTTATCGGGAACATCAGCTACCCATACGTGAACCTTTCCTGAATGGGCTAACGCCAGGACCTGTTCACGTTGGTCGTCCGTAATTTGCGGAATCACCCCTAGGCCTGCATCCGGGTCACCGGCCAGGTAGCCAATTGCCGCCGCAATCGGTAACCCCGCGGCCCCGGTCCCGGGAATAATTACCGCCAGCGCATTTTTAAAGACGTTTGCCGAAACAGCAACATCAATTTTAGTGACGGCTTCACGATTTAACTGTTCACCACAAGTAGCCGCTGCTAGGGCGACCGAGACGGGCTCGGTACACCCCTTTGCCGGCTTAATGCTTTCCTTTAATACAGTTAGAAACATTTCTTTACTATGTTGATCCATTCTATCCACCTCACATCCAAGCTACCGTTACCGCTTTCATTTTAACATAATAGTTAAAGGCGTCCGAGACGCCTTTAACTATTTTTTATATTCATCACTTAAGTGCCGTAACCGCCGGCTCAGCTTTGGCAACAGCGAAAGTAAGGCCAGTAATACCCCCGCAACGGTCAGGTCCAAAAAGAGTTTGGCTGAAAGGCCATCCTTAAGAATCTGGGCTGCCAAGTAGGAGTAAATAAAACAGGCCGGGATCATCGTTAGAAAGGAAATTACCGTAAACTTCCGGGTAGTCATCGGCGTAAGGGCGTACGCGTAGCTTTGAATCGCGTACGGAAATACGGGAACTAGCCGCGTAAAAATTAGGAAGGTCGTCCCGTTTTCCTTAACCCCCCGTTCAATTTTCTTAAAGGTCGCGCTGTTCCCCATTTTCTTTACCACGTAGTCACGGGCAACGTACTTACCAATCACAAAGGAAACCGAACAGCCAATCGTTGCCCCGATAACAGTCAGGGCGCCGCCGATGAAGCCACCCCAACAAATACCACCGACAATCGCTAGCAATTGTCCGGGTAGTAAGAAGACCGAGGTAAAAATAGAGAGGGCGATAAAGATTAGGTAGCCCCACCAGCCACTTCCCTGGATGAGGGCCCGTAACTGGTTAAAGTCAGTTAACAGGTGGGTTAGTCCCAGCTCATAAGCAGCGACTATCACGAGGACAAAGATCACCAAGAAGGCTATAATCTTCTTCATTCTAACGCCCCCCTACTTGTTGGACAGCCCTGCCAAAAGGCGCTGGTAAACCAACTGGTTGAAGGAAGAAATATCCTTGATATGGGCCGGCATTGCCGCTAGCCGGTGCGCCCGGTTATCAAAATTCAACCGCCCTACTGACGCCAGCAGGGGTTGTTCAGCCGTCAATGCGACCTGTTCTTCCGTAAAGAATTCCGGATGTTCAAGGTAGACGGCCGTCGTAATGTCCCAATTACAGAAGCCATCCAGGTCTAAGTCGTGATTTTGCAAGGTAATCCAATCATCGATCGCCTTAGTATAGTACTCATACTGGTCCGCAGTTAGTTGTGCCTGAAGCGCAGTGTCCAGCCGCCGGTTAAAGTCCCGGGAGAAGAGGGCCTCTGTTGTCATATGGCCATTCATAATTACCAGCGGAACACTGCTGGCAAAGATTAGCTGGGCCGCATCCGGATCAATGGAAAAGTTTAATTCACCGACCTCGTGCCCATTGATTACCAGTGGGAAGCAGTTACCACCCATTAACACGACCCGTTTAACCTTATTGAGGAAGAGCGGATCCTTAGCAATTGCCCGCTTAATGTTCGTCAGCCCACCGGTTCCCAGCAGGGTAATTTCATGTGGGTGGGCATTAACGGTTTGGACCAGGAAGTCACTAGCGGCTAGTTGGGGTTGTTCACCGGTATCAGCCGCAAAGTAATATTCAAACGGGAGGTTTAACCGCTGCTGAAGACGACGCGTCGACGCTAACACCCCTGCCCAGTCACTATTCCCGTGGTCCAGAGTAACCCCGAGGAGGTCAATTTGTGGCGCCCCCAGTAGGTACATGATCGTTAACCCGTCATCGACATCACAGCCGGGCAGGTCAAAAGTACAGTCACAGTCTAAGATTACTTTTTCCATTATTTCTGCTCCTCCTTAAACCATTGGTGCAGCCGTTGGTTGTGGCTATCTAATTGTTGCTTAACCGTTGTTAGATCCGTCGGTACATCCACGTCAACCTGGGCGGGTAAGAGTTGGACATCGTGCCCCGTCACCTGCCGCAACGTTTCCCGCAAAACGGTGGAGTGACCCCAGTCGATTTCGGCGGTAAACAGCGGGGTGAGGTCAATTCCCTGCTGGGCACCGATTAGGTAGTAACCACCGTCAACACTAGGACCAATGACGATCTCCTTCAGTAGTTCAAAGGACTGGCAAATGGTTGCCGCCGTTAGTTGGGGAAGGTCACTCCCGGTCAATACTACTTGCTGGTAACCCCGGTGGAAGGCCTCTGCAAAGGCGTTGGCCATCCGCATACCGATATTGCTTCCCTGCTGGGGAAAGGCGGTGACGTAGTCTGGTAGGCTGGCCAAAAACTGCGTTGGCTCCTGCTCATCCGAATACGCTAATAAGATGTCAATTCCCTTCTCCGGTAGCTTAGCAACGCTGACGAGTAAATCGGCTAACAGGTCGGCCTGCAACGCACTGGCCTCCTGACCGGTATAAGTGGGGGTTAGCCGGGTCTTACACTTGTTGGGGGTCGGAATCCGGGTAAAGATAATGTATGCTTTCTTATTTTTCATCGAGTACCTGCTCCTTAATTGCTTGATCAATAAAGTCGGCCTGCATGTACTGCTGAACCTTGTGGTAAATTTCTTGATTTTGGAGGGCCTTTTCACCACTGCCGTACTCATCCAGTGCCATCGCCGACCAGGAAAGGGCCCGCAACATCAAGTACGGGTGGTAAATCCGCAATGCTGTCAAGAAGTCCCGACGGTTAAAGCCCGTGATTGCCAGGTACTTATCGATAAAGGCCCGCTTAGTTTCCTGGGTTAGCCGAATATCAGTCCGCCATAAGGTCGTCGTTGAGGCTAAGAATTGGGAAATGTCTTGGACAGGATGGCTAATTACCGGCTTTTCCCAGTCAATTAGCCACCCCTGCTTGCCGATGATGAAGTTGTGCGAATTGACCTCCGTATTGTTAACCCGCCATAATTGCTGGTCCTTAAAGAATGCTTCCTGGTCAACGTTTTGCCGGCAGGTATCTAATGCCCGCTCCAGAACATGTTGGGCGTGGTCGGGCACGTACTTGCTTCCCCAAACCGGCTGAAGTAGTTGTTGGCACTCAGCCACCCGGGCCCGAAGGATGTTATCCTTTTCGGCAATTAGGGTTCCCTCGGCCGCGGCATCAACCGGCAATTGGTGAATTTGGCCAAAAATCTGGGCCGCAGTTAACATATCGGTCCGGTAATCTAGCGGACGACCATGCAGAAATTCCATGATCAAAAGGCCCTGGTTAAAGTCCTGCTTACGGTCATCGACGTAGCAAACCCGAGGCGTACACCCCGACCGTTCCAGCCATTTTAAGGCGTTGTATTCATAGCGAATCTGGTTTTTCGCGTTGATTTGGCTACCGTAATTGAGCCGGAAAACATACTGGTGACTACCGGTACCGATCAGGAAGTTTTGGTTGTATTCCCCCTGGGCCAGGAAACGGACGGTAACCGGAACGGCCAGCTGTAAACGTTCAACCAGTCCGTGTGTCGTGAGGTAGTGTTTGATTTTCGTAATTAGTTGTGCCTGTTCTTCCATTAGTGTCGGTCCTTTCCGTAATAAAGCTGAGCAAGTTTTTGCGGTGAAACCCCACAGATAAACAGTATCTTAATCCACATCAATTTAGCGTGTACCGACCAGGGGTGCGCGGCGTACTTCCGGTTGGAAGCGATCATCCGGTCCGGCAGCTGGGCAAAACGCCCCAGCTGGGCCAGGTGGCGGCTCAAGATCCAGTCCTCCATTAGTGGGACATCCGGAAAGCCCCCCGCCTGCTTATACCTTTCCCGGCGGACAAACAGCCCCTGGTCACCAAAAATCAGCCCCAGGTGTCGGGCCCGCCAGTTAGAAGTGGCCGCTAAAAAGCGGTAGAAGAAACCAGTTGCCGCGTAATCAAGCCGCAAGCAGGCCGCTACCGCACCCTGGTCAAGAGCCTTTTCTAGCCGCAGCAGGAGTTGCGGTTGGGCAACGAGCCGGACGTCCGCGTGAAGGAACCAGAGGTATTCACCATGGCTGTGTTGGACACCGACCCGTAATTGGTGGCCGCGGTCCCCCGCCGTGGTCCGGTAAACCTTGGCACCGTGCGCACGGGCAATTTCGACGGTCCGGTCCTGACTAGCAGCGTCAACGACCACTAATTCATACTGGGTACCAGCGCAGAGGACGGCCAGCTGGTCAAGGATTTTTCCCAAGTGGGCCGCCTCATTTAAGGTGGGAATAATGATCGAAACTAGTGCCATGGTAGTACCTGGGCCCCCGTTGGCAGCCCTAAGTGAACAACTTCACCAATTGCTAATTGGCGACTAAAATTCGTTTGCCGG
Organism: Limosilactobacillus sp.; assembly: GCF_051873035.1. Lineage (GTDB taxonomy): Bacteria > Bacillota > Bacilli > Lactobacillales > Lactobacillaceae > Limosilactobacillus. The sequence continues at coordinate 21,814 of NZ_JBJEEL010000058.1, read as the reverse complement.
ACCTCTAAGCGCTGTTGAGCAACCGTAAAGATGATGGTCTGACCCGCCGGTTGCCAGTGGATTTGTTGCACCGTTGCCTGGACACCACCATTTTCTTGCAGGCTCACGGGGGCGACAAAGGGTAGTAGTAAGACGACTGCTCCTTGCAGATGATCGGTATTATCCACCGTCAGCTGCTCGTCGCCCAGCTGAAATACATTACCGTTTACCGTCCCGTGCAGGTAGTTGAAACAGCCCAGCATTTCGGCAACGGTTTGGTTTGCTGGCCGCGTATACAGTTCCCGCGGACTGGCCACCTGCTGTAGCTGGTGGTCGGCTAAGACAACCACCCGGTCAGATAACAGAAAGGTCTCTTGCTGGTCGTGGCTAACCATGATCACCGCAAAGTGGTGGCGGTCCTGAAGCCGGTGCAAGTAGGTATACATCTGCTGGCGCAGGTTGCCGTCCAGACTGGAGAAGGGTTCATCTAGCAGTAATAACTTAGGGTTCAGGATAATTGCCCGGGCCAATGCCACCCGCTGTTGCTGCCCACCGGACAGTTCAGCTGGGTACTGCTTTTCGAGCCCCGTTAGTTGAAATTCAGTCACCATCTCCTGGACCCGCTGGCGGATTTCGGCCCGGGCAACATGCCGCATTTTAAGGCCAAAGGCAATGTTTTCCGCCACCGTCATGTGGGGGAAGAGGAGGTAATCTTGAAAGACCAGCAGGGTATTCTCCCGCCGACTATCGCCCGTAAATTCAATTGTCCCCGTCTGCGGCGTCAGTAGTCCGGCGATCATCTTTAAAATGGTCGACTTACCGACACCCGAGGGACCAAATAGGGTCACAATCTCACCTTCGTTAACCGTAAATGAAATATTTTCGACCACCGGTTGCTTTCCGTAATGATAACTAATGTTTTTGACGTTTAATCCCATGACGACCCCCAATAAGTACTGCAAGAATGCTAACGCCAATCAATGACGTGACGATGAAAATAATACTGTAAACTGAGCCCACACCAAACCGGCCGTTATTAGCGAACGGGATCAATAGTAACGGCAAGGTGATGATGTTACTATCGCCCACGAAGAAGGTCGGCAGGTACTGGCTATACGAAATGATATAGCACAGACTGGCCGCCGCAATTAGTCCTGGTCGCAATAACGGGACCGTGACGTTCCAAAAGGTTTGCCAGGCATTGGCCCCCAGGTTACGCGCCGTCAACTGGTACGCCGTTCCCAACTTCCGATAGCTTTCCAGCATAATCTGCATCGCGTACGGCAGCATGAAAAAGACGTGGAGGATAACTACTCCCAAGTAAGTACCGCTGAGTTGCCAACGTAAAAACTCGGTCTCCGTCGAGGTGACAATTGCGATCGCCGGTAGAATCATCGGTAGGTAAATCACAAACTCGATCAGCCGGCCCGATAAAAAGTGCTGCATGCTTAAGAAACGACAAGCCGGCATCGCAATGGCCAGGGTTACCACCGTGGCAATCATCGCAATCAGCGTGCTATTCCAGATGCTTGGCCAAAAGTTAGGGTCGGCGTAGGCGCGTTTGAAGTACATCCACCCGTAATGTGTGGGCAAAATAGACGGGTACGTCCACTTCACCGCGACAGCCCACAAAACGATCATTAAGATCGGTACCAAAACCAGCAGACAGGCCAGCCAAAGGACCATTACTTTCTTTTTCATTTCGTGTACCGGTCCTTTCCGCCGGGCAACCACCGGCTAAGTAGTAACGCTAACAAGGTTACTACTAGGCAGATTCCCGACAAGATCGTGTTAAGGGCAAATGCCGCGGGCCGCGATTGCAGGTCCGGTTGCAAGAACTGGTCATAAATTGTCAACGCAATCGTCTCGTTTCCAGGGTTTCCCAAGATGTAGGGTACCTCAAAGTTAGCAAAGGTAAAACAAAACAGGATGATAAACAGGGTAAACAGCGTGGGCTGGACGAGCGGCAAGGTGACGTGCCAAAAGGCCTGCCACCGGCTTGCCCCGAGGTTACGAGCCGCGACCGTATACCCGCTTTGCAGCTGACGCAAAATAGCCAGCATCGTTACCGCCACGTACGGGATCTCCTTATAAAGGAAGACAACGATAATACTGATCCCCCAACGGTCGTTAACCAGTAAGGGAAAGGCATCGATCGACGAGATCAGGTGGAGGTGGTAGGCAATCCGCGAGATCAGCCCCGATTGACTAAGCAACTGCATAATCATGAGGGCCACAATAATGTGCGGGATGGTAATCGGTACTTCAAAGAAGCGGCTTAAGAAACGGTGCCGGCCGGCAACCCGCTGTAAGATTAGGGCCATCGCCAGTCCCAAGATCAGGGCACCAATTGTTGATACTAAACCTAAATAAAAACTATACGACAGTGACCGCACAAAATAGCGGTCATGAAAGACACTTGAATAGTATGAGGTGGTTAATTGATTCAAACCAATTATGGGATAGTAACCTAAACTAACCGCAATAGACTTAAAAAGCGCTGCAATAATTACAACGCCATTTAAGCCTACGAAAGGTAGGATCAATAAGAAATATTTCTTTTTCATTAATTATCCCCGTGCAGGACGTGTTCCTTCCACAGTGATTCAATAATCGCAATCTTCTTCGCCTGAACTTCAGGAATTTGGTGTGACCGTAATTCCTTGTCGGATGGGACACCCTTATTAGTTGTCAGGCTTTCCAGCTTTTGCCGATTTTGCGGTGTCAGCTTGTTGTAGTTAAACGGTGGCATAGCGTAACCATACTTGGCTTCCGACTTCTTAACCTGGGCCGTTTCACTAGTCATTTCATTGATCAACAGTAGGGCGGCATCCTTGTTAGAAGAAGAGTTAGCAATTGCCAGGTAACTTTCGTTGGCAATGTTCCCCTTCTTAAAGAAGAATGGTTGGGTATCAGCACCGAATTGGTGTTCATCCCGTTGAGCCGCACCGTGAGTTGGTGAGTAACTGTAGTCCATGTTGATCTGGTGGGCAGCGTACATCTTATCAAGCTGGGCCGTGGTCGTTGGGTAAGTCTTCCCTTGCTTCCACAGGTATGGCTTTAACTCATTCAAGTAGTCCAGACCTGGCTTGATGGCCTTGTACATTCCTGCCTTGGTAGCTGGTGCATCGTAAACCCGCTTGTAGCCAACGATGTTGCAAATAACGTTACGAACAAAGGCACTTCCCGTGAATTCCGGTGGCGCGGTGTAAGTTAACTTGCCAGGGTGGGCCTTAGCATATTCCAGCAGCTGTTGGGCACTGTCTGGGAAGCCACCTTCAAAGTCGCTCGGGCGGCCGAAGAAGGTTAACTGGGCCGTCCCGTATGGTACTTCGTAGCCCTTAATTGGGGTCCCGAAGTCATACTTAGAGTAGTGACCATTGGTGTACATCAACTTGTTAAAGCTTGGCACCTTCTTGGCAAATGGACCGTAAAGCAGTCCTTCCTTCTTAGCGGTGTAGAAGTTTTCACCGTTAATCCAGATAACATCAATGTTGCCAGATTTACCAGATTGCTTAATTGATACCAACTTGTTTAAGATGTTATCAATGTCCATTGGAACCCGCTTAACCTTGATGTTGTACTTCTTCTTCATCGCTGGTGTAACGACATCGTCAACCCACTTGTTGGCTTGTTCGTCACCACCAAAGCCGTAGAAGGTAACTTGCTTCCCCCGGGCCGTCTTTTCAGCTTGCTTAAAGCTCGTCACCTTGTCACCCGTGCTGGACTTGCTGCTGGATGACTTACCACAGGCCGTCAAAACAACCGTTAACATCATGCAGGCAAGCAAGAGAAATAGTTGTCGCCAGCGTGACCGTTTCTTCTGTTGCATTATCAAATACTCCCCATTTCTATGCTTTTTGAATAATCTTCTTGGTCCGGTAGCGGTTGTGCCAAGCCTTGAGTGTATGTCCCAAATCATTTGGCTTAGGCTTATCACCGATATTAACCACGGGGCCAAAAATTAAATCAAGTAAGTGCCAAGACCGGGCACCACCGATTGACATCGCCAGCGTACAGCTCGAGCAGTAGCTGACTACGTAGTCCGTCTTAAAGGTTTCCACCCGCTTGTGGGCAACTTCGTGACTCAATTGGGCGTTAGAAACCCCACACATGCCACCAAAGCCACAGCAAAGTGTATTCCGTAATGACAGACGGTTCCGGGCAACCTTGTAGCCCAAGAACTTCATAATTTGCCGAACGGCCCGTTGAACATCCGTCCGGTCACGAGCAGAGCAGGAATCCTGAATTGAGAAGACCACGTCACTGTCCTTGGCCTTGTTGTGGTATTCCTCTGGTAGTCCCCATTCGGCCATCTTAACCCACAGCGAGTCCACCTTAAACTTATCTTCTTCGGTCATAACCTTCAGACAATTTTGGCAGGCGAGCAGTAAGTCATCAATTCCGGCCTCGTGAACCATATCGGTCAGACTAGCAAAGTGCCGTTCAAACTTCTCGGTTTCACCGATCATCTTCATCGGCTTCCCACAGCAAGTTTCAATAATTGCAAGATCTGGATATAAATTCTGTAGGTAATCAATGACGTGCTTGACGTTTTCCGGACTGGACGAAGCCAGCGAGCAACCCGGCATAAATCCATACTTCATCTCTACTTTTCCTCCTTACTCTTTACCTTAGCGTGTCCCTTATTAACCGTCGTGAACAGTGAGCAGTACGAGAAGCGCTGGTGGAAATAAACACCACGTAGCGACTTCAGTGGCCGCTTCCGGCTGTTCTTAATCAGGTCCTTACGCATACTGTAAAAGGCTTCGTCCAATTTTAACTGTTGCGGGCAAACCCGGGTACAGTGTGAACACAGTAAGCATGAGTAAGGAATCTCTGGATCAATGTCACCATCATCCAGAAATTTTTGGAACAACTGTTTGGGCGACTTGCAATAGGCCTGCAGGAATGGACAGTTGGGCATGCAACGGCCACATTCCGTACAGTTTTCAACGATATTTTTCGCAAGCGCTTTCGTATGTCGAGAAAACTTCATCTTAAAATTCTCCCCTTAAAAATAGACACAACTAAAATTACTGTCTCTATCCAGTAATATTTAGTGATAAGATAGAACTGTTAAGTAAACATTGCTACACTATTCACATTACTTCAAAATAGTTAATAAATCAATTACTTTCGTTGTTTTGTTAACTTTTTAAAAGCGTTTTCAAAAATGGGAGGAATTCACTTGGACTCGCAAACCAAGACTTCAGAAAAAAAGACCAATTACCGGGTCGGTCGTTGGGTAACCATTATCCTGATCGTCCTATGTGCGATTGCCTACTTTGCAATCCCACCGGTCAAGCACTTCTGCAACCAAATTGTTTACATGTTTAGTACAGGGGACTTTACCGTCGTTAAATCTTTCGTTGCTTCGTACGGTGTCTACGCTGCTATTATTTCTTTCTTCTTAATGGTCTTCCAGAGTGTGGCGGCACCACTGCCAGCCTTTCTGGTCACCTTTGCCAACGCAAGCCTGTTTGGCTGGTGGCAGGGGATGCTCTTATCCTGGTTCAGTTCATTAGCCGGGGCGGCACTGTGTTTTTACATCGCCCGCTTCCTCGGCCGAGACGCCGTTGAAAAGCTGACTACTAAGACGGCCCTCCAGTCCATCGACCGCTTCTTTGACCGTTATGGTAAGAACTGTATCATCATTTGTCGGCTGTTGCCGTTCGTGTCATTTGATATCGTCAGCTACGCCGCTGGCCTAACCTCAATGACCTTTACTGGTTTCATCGTCGCTTCCGCCCTCGGGGAATTACCTGCTACCGTAATCTATTCTTACGTCGGCGGGATGCTCGTCGGTGGTGCCAAGATGTTCACGATGGCCCTGTTAATTATCTTTGCCCTTTCGGCACTGGTCGTTTTGTTCCGTAAGATCTACACCAACCGGCACAAGGACAATGAAGCAAAAGAATCTAGTCAAAAATAGTTGCCTGTATTTATAGGAGGAATTATATCCATGAATCTTAAAAAAGTTCTTGTTCGAATCACTGCCGCCCTTGCTCTGACAACAATTGGTGCGGGCTTCGTACAAAGTCAATCCACCACTGTCCATGCCGACCAAAAGATCGTTGTTAACAAGTCCAAGAAGCAACTTGAATACCCAGCGGTTGTTAACGGAACCTACTTCACCCAACCTACCCGGCACCTCTGTGTTTACAAGGGTGGTTCCAATGGTGACAAGGCAATCTTACGTGGTGAAGCCAGTGAAATCACCTTCTACAACGACCTGAAGAAGATCGGTGCTAAGCCTGGTAACAACCTGCGTCCTGCTGATATGAAGGCCGCTAAGGGTCAAGGTAAGCGGGTTGCTGGTAGTAAGCTGAACCTCTACATCAAGTGGAAGGGTCACAAGGCCGTGGCTGCTCAAAAGTGCATCAAGTCAACTAAGAAGTACACCCCTGACTTCCGCTTTGGTGGTAACCTTGGCCGGGCCCAAACGATGAACACCGGTTGTGTTGCCTGCTTGGACAGTTGTGCAACGGGGATTGTTTCTGACCATGCTTGGCCAACTGGCTCCACGGAACCAAACAACGTTGTTAAGTTCTATGGTAACCAAAAGGTCCTGCCAAAGGATGGTACTCACGTTACGCTGATTGTTAAGTTAGCACACAAGTAAGCTAATGAAATTAGTTACAGGAATTTATAATTCGTTTCTATGGGGCCTCTTATTAGCCACCTTACTTTTTAACGATACCTGGCTACAGATGCGGGTTAACATCGGCTATCTTTTCTTTGCCAGCTGGTTGCTCTTGGTCATCATCTGGTACTTAGTTACCCGCCACCGCACCGTCAAGGGTAGTTGGCTGACGATTATTAACACGGTGCTCGTTAGTGTGGTCGCGTTAGTATTCGAGGGAACGGCCAACCTCTTAGTCGTTCCCGCCGCCCTGATCCGGGAGGGGCTCAACCTCGAAAGCGTCTCATTTTCTGCTATTAATTTAATACTGCTAGTCATTATCTTAATCGGACTACTGTTTAGCATCGTCCGCGTTGTTAAACACCGTTAAGATAACGGCATACAAAAAAGGCTTAGTTGCATCATCGCAACTAAGCCTTTTCATATATCTTACTTATCCTAGGCTTCCTTAACTACAAAGAGCCGTGAGCTGAAGTCGGACGGGTCCTTTTCGGGCTTGGTCCGGTCCATGATCCGGGGAACGAAGTAGCCGGCGTTCATTAATTCAGCACCGGAGAACTTCTCGCTCCCATCGTTTACCGTGTACTGCTTCTCTGGATCCAGACCCGTGAAGTAAATCCGGATATAAGCCGGGTTAGCACCATTCAGGATTTGGAAGCGGGCGGCAATTGCGGCCGTCCGGTCCTTGTTTACGACTTCCCAACCGTAGACATTAGTGGTGGCTGTATCAGGGTTCTCCAACCGGTAGAAGCGACCGAATTGGAAGAGCTGACGGTACTTCTTATAAAAGGCAACCTGCTCTTTAATCTCGGCTAACTGTTCTTCTGGCAATTTGGTAATGTCTAGTTCGTAACCGAAGTCCCCAAAGTAAGCGACCGCTGCCCGGGTGGCTAGGGAGGTCAACCGGCCAACCTGGTCATTCGGTACCGCCGAAACATGGGCACCCCACATGGATTGTTGGTAACCATAGGAAGTCCCGTCTTGAATCTTAATCCGTTCAACGGCATCGGTATCATCACTACACCAGGCTTGGGGTGCGTAGTACATCATCCCCAGGTCAAAACGACCACCACCAGAAGCACAGGATTCAAAGAGGACCTTTGGAAAGGCACTCGTCAAGCGGGCGTAGAGCTGGTAAACACCAAGGATATAACGGTGGGCAAACTCTAACTGGCGGTCGGCTGGCAGCTGTGCACCGTACATCTCCGTAATGTTCCGGTTCATGTCCCACTTAATGTAGTCCAGCTTGGTCTTCTTAATAATCGCCGCAATATGTTCGAACAGGTAGTCCACTACTTCCGTCCGGGTCATATCGAGCACATATTGGTTCCGTGCTGGGGTACTTTGCCGGCCCGGCGTAGCAATCATCCAGTCTGGGTGGTCTTCATATAGTTTACTATCGATGGAAATCATTTCTGGTTCAAACCACAGGCCAAACTTCATTCCCTTGTCATGGACCTTCTTAGCAAAGCCATCGATTCCCGTGGCAAACTTCTTTTCATCAACAAACCAGTCCCCTAGACTCGACTTATCGTCGTCCCGGTGACCAAACCAACCGTCATCCAGTACGAACATTTCGATGCCCAGCTTATGCGCCTCATCAACGATCGGCATCAGCTTGTCTTCAGTGAAGTCCATGAAGGTAGCCTCCCAGTTGTTAATCAGGATTGGCCGTTCCTGGTGGGCAAAGTGCGGGTTAATTAAGTGGTCCTGGTAGAAGTCTGCTAGTTGGTGACTTACCTGGTTAAAGCCGTTACCGCTGTAAGTCATAACTGCTTCGGGTGTCTGGAAACTCTCCCCGTCAGCCAGGTGCCAGCCGAATTCATCCGGATTGATCCCGACCAGTACCCGGGTGGTGTCAAACTGATCAACTTCGACAGAATCAAGGAAGTTTCCGGAGTAAATGAAGTTAAAGGCGAAGACGCCCCCCTGGTTGTTATCGGTGTGCGGACGAGCCAGCATAAAGAACGGGTTGTGCTGGTGGCTAGAAGCATCCCGGAGACTAGAGATGCTCTGGACACCGGCCCGTAGTGGTGTCCGAATCAGGTGGCGTTCCCGGGCCCAGCTACCGGAGAATTGAAGCATATCGTAATTAGCATCTGGTAGGTCCAACTGCATACTCAGTGCCCGGTTTAACATGATGTCCTTACCGTGGTTCGTAAAGGTGGCGCTCCGGACGATCACGTCTTCTTGGTCAAAGATTGTGTAGTGTAATGTCAAGCTGACATTGGCATACTCATCTTTAAACTCCAGGTCTAGCGTCTGTGCATCCTCACCCTGATCATCAAAAGAAGATGGCAGGTCGGCTAACCGCTTCTTACCGTCGGTGATTTGGTAACCCATGTACTTAAATTCAGAGGTCCGTGAGCCATCCTTGTAGGTAATTTGGTAGGCTGGGTAGCGGTAGTCCCCCTTCCCCAGGCCGGCATACTCTTGCTTAATCAGTTCCAGTTGGAAGTCCGGCTGTTCAACAGTTAAGGTGTTGGTGCAGTCGTGCTCTTCCCGGCTCGCCAAGTTCGTATAAGCAGCCTTCACTGGAATCCGTGGTCCATAGTAAAGCTGTCCCGCCCCACCATTTTCCAGGATTTTAAATACGTAACTCGTCTTGGCCGTCTGTAAGTGGAAAAGTCGTTGTTCTTCATTAACGTGAATACTCATTTTAATAACCCCTTCACAAATTAAAACGTTCATATGGATACTATCGTTGTATCCGTTTTCATCCTACACTAATATTATATTAATTAAGCCCATACCGATCAATGGTGAAAGTCGTCCGGGGCCTGTCAAAGGATTCACTAAACAAATTGACATGTCACACCACTGATTATGCTATAATAGAGGCGTTATCCACAATTTGTTGTTAACAAATATCCATGTAAGAAGGCAAAATGATGGACAGTCACTACAAGAGCCTGGCAGAAACCAGCTTTGAAAGTAACATCCTCTTTGTTGGTCAGGACAGTTGTCCACCCAACTACTTTTACCGGGGAAATAACGTCCGGGACAACTATGTTATTCACTACATCCTCAGCGGTAAGGGAACCTTCTCTTCCGCTAACCGGCCAGCAGTTACCCTGACGGAGGGGGATATCTTCCTGCTACCCAAGGGGGTTCCCTGTTTTTACCAGGCTGACGGGGTTGAACCATGGAAGTACTTTTGGATTGGCCTATCGGGGATTAAGATCGAATCAATGCTTGCCGGTTCCGCGCTGCTAGACAAGCGCTACCTCCGTCAGGTCCAACATAGTCAGTTCTTCCAGGAACTATCCGCGCTCTTCACGGCCTTGCAAAAGCAGAGCTCCCTTGCCAACGACATCCACGTTGCGGCCCTAACCTACCAGATGTTTTACCAACTGGTGACTGAATTCCCCAACCGGGCACCCAAGACAGGTCATAAGTCCCGCGACCAGCTCCAGCTCGCCACCTACTACCTTCAAAAGAACTACCAGCGTCCCAGTTGTAGTGTGACGGACCTTTGCCACCACCTCAACCTTTCCCGCAGCTACCTTTATACCCTATTTAAAAGGCAGCTTAACATGTCAGCCCAGGATTACCTTACCCACTTGCGAATGGAACAGGCCGGCCAGTTACTCCAGGCTAGCAACCAGTCAGTCCAAGCGGTGGCCCACCAGGTTGGCTACCGCGACGAGTTTACCTTCTCCAAGGCCTTCAAACGCTACAGTGGTTTTAGTCCCACCGTATACCGCCGCCACCAAATTAAAAACGACCAGCGTTAGTCGAGTTAAACTAACGCCGGTCGTTTTTATTATTACTTATCTTCTAGGTGTGCCTTCCGGGCTTGTTCCACGTCAAATTCAGGGAACCAAATACCGATTTCACGGCTCGCACTGTCAACGGTATCGGAGGTGTGGATGATGTTTCGGAGGTTACCATCAGGCCACTCACGACCATAGTCACCACGGATCGTTCCCCACTCGGCTTCACCAGGGTTAGTCGCCCCGGCCATGTTATGGATAGCTTGAACAACGTTCGTACCAGAAACGACGATTCCGACAATTGGTCCTTCTGTCATGTATTCTAACAATTCAGGGAAGAAGGGCTTATCAACCTTATCAGCATAGTGTTGACGAAGTTTTTCTTCAGTTGGAATGATCATTTTCAAAGCTTCGATGTTGTATCCCTTACGTTCAATTCGCGTGATAATGTCACCGATGTGCCGGGTCTTGACACCATCTGGCTTTACCAGTACCAATGTATATTCATCTTTTACCATGGGAAACATCTCCTTATAAATCACTAACAATAGATTACCATATCCGGCCTAGTGTTGAAAGTGGTTTCATTGTTTATCTACCAATTCGTGGTCAATCACAAGCTGCTGACTCGCGGCCGCGTTAATGACCGGACTAACGGGCCCCTTACTCAGCAGGGTTAGCTGGTGCATCGCCCGCGTTGCCATCGTGTACACCATCCCCACAGCATCCACGTTAGCCAGGTTAGCAGCTGAAACATCCAGTGCCACCACAGCATCAAATTCCAGCCCCTTGGCCAGGTAAATCGGCAGGACCAGTACCCCGGTCGGCAGTTCACTATCCCGGGCGTGAAGGAGGTGCAAATCGCTTACCTCCTGCTGGTGGAGGAAGCGGTAAACCGCCTGGGCCTGGGCCAAATTCTTCGTGAGTACCGCAACCGTAGCGTAGTTCGCACGCTGGTCAGCAATGCTCTCTAGTAGGGCCTGGTTAAAGGTGTCTTGATCATAGCGTACTACTAGGTGGGGCTTTGCACCGTGGCGGGTAAAGGAAATTACCTGGTCCCCATCGGGTAGGAGCGCCTTGGCAAAGTCAGTGATTTCCTTGGTCGACCGGTAACTCCGGTTTAACGTAATCAGGTTCGGGCGCTTGGCATCTAGAGCCGCACTCAGTTCCGTCAACATTTCCTGAGGGAGCTGGAGAGGCTTAAAGAGGGCCTGTTCACTGTCACCCAGGACGGTAAACTTGGCCCGGGGAAAAGCATGCCGCAGGTAAACCAACATGGCCAGTGGGTAGTCTTGCATCTCGTCAATGAAGACGTACTGGAAGGACTGGTTTTGCCCCGTCCCGGTTAACAGGTCCCGGAGATACATCAGCGGCGCCGTGTGCATTAGTTTTAAGCGGTGGTATTCAATTTCATTCTGGTATTCGGTAATTGCACCAATCCAGTCCCGCTTACTAATCACCGCCGGGAGGTTAACCTGGTGCAAGAAGCGCTCATACTGGTTGTAAAAGTCAATGAAGTAGTTGTTGTAAATGGCATCGGCAACCACCCGTAACCGTCGTTTAGCCAGTCGCCGCGCTAGGTAAGCGTACTGCTTATCCTCGTCTTTAAAGTCATCGATCGTCCGCTTGCCATAGAGGCGGTGAAGCTGTTGGACATCTAAGTCGTCTAATTCCTTAGCCACCCAGTCTTTCTTGGCTTCTTCTTTTACCCGGTGCTGAAGTTCGCGAATTAGGTGGTTCTTCAGGTGAACGAGGCGGTCGGCCGCCGTCATCGAGGTTGGCAGCGCCTGGTAAATGGCCCGAATATGGTCGGCACTAAAGAAAACCTGGCTATGGAAGGTCAGGTCCGCAAACTGCAGCTGGTCAACTGCCAGGTGCTGAACATAGTCACGGACCGCCGCCATCACCGTTGTTCCTTCTAAGAAGTCCGCAATGGCGTGGTCACCGTTATTCGTTTGCCGGTCCTCATAGCGGTCAAACAGCGTTTCGACATTTAGGCCCTCAAAGCGCCGGCGCAAGAAGCCTGCCAGGGTCACCTGCCGCATGTTCCGCTCACCAAGACTCGGCAACACTTCCGAAATATAGTGGCTAAAAAGGTTGTTCGGGCTAAACAGGACAATTTGGTCCGCGTTTAACTCCGCCCGGCTGTGGTAAAGGAGGTAGGCAATCCGTTGCAAAATAGCGGACGTCTTGCCAGACCCCGCGACCCCTTGCACCAGTAATAAGTCACTGTGGGTGTCCCTGATAATGTCATTTTGCTCTTGTTGAATTGTCGCCACGATGTTGTGCATGTACTGGTCATTTTGCTCACCAAGGGCCGCCTGGAGCAGCTCGTCACCCACGGTTTCATTGGTATCAAACATGTTGGTGATCTGTCCATCCTTAATGGTAAATTGCCGTTTCTTCACCAGCTTAGTCGATTGAATTCCCGCCGGCGTTTCATACTTCACCGGCCCCAGATTACCATTATAGTAAACACCTGAAATTGGGGCCCGCCAGTCATAGACTAAAAAGTCGGTCTTATCATCATTCATTAACGAGGCGGTCCCAATATATAATGACTCGGCTTCTTTTTCGCCCGGGTCCAGGATGTCAATTCGGCCAAAGTACGGTGACCCATGCAGGTTTTTAAGCGTCTGGAGTTGGTGCTTGAGGATCGTCTCATTTTCAGCCGCTTGTGAAACTAACCGCCGCTGCTGTTCCAGCTCGGACCGCGATTCAGCAATATCATCAACTTCGTAGCGGTTAATTGAGGCATTTTCGCTGTAGTTTTGCTCAACCGCCCGGGTTTCCTTATGAGCGGCATCAACGGCCTGCTCGGTGGCGTCAATTTGGTGTTCAATTTCTTTATCAACCCGGTCGACCCGGGCTTGTTCAAAGCGCTGCTCTTTGTCCATTAATGACCCTCTCTTCTTCAATCTTCATAGTTAACTATTGTAGCATTCTCGGCTGAATTCCCCAATTAAAAGGATCAGACGTAAATAGCACCAAGTATTCAAAGAGGCGAATACTTGGTGCTAATTTTACTTAGGCTTCCGCAGCAGGTGCCTTTGGAAGTTTTTTAAGTGCGTGTTTCAAAATAAATGGTGCTAAAACCGTGGCCAGGATGATCACGGTGATGACGTCAGAATAATACATTGACGACAACAGGTGGGCCTCATAACCGATCTGGGCGGTAATCAGGGCCATTTCACCCCGGGCAACCATCCCGCTACCGACAACGTATGAGCTGGTCATGTTAAAGCCCGCTAACCGGGCACCGGCGCCACAGCCCACCAGCTTGGTAAGGCAGGCCAGGATCGTCATCACAACCAAAAAGACGATCGATTCGGCAATGTCATCAAAGCGCATGTTTAAGCCCACGCTCACGAAAAAGAGGGGGATAAACAGGGCGTAGCCGATGGGTTCAAAGCTCCGGTCAATCGTCGCTTTCCGGTGGGTATTAGCTACCGCAATCCCGGCAAAGAAGGAACCCACGGCCCCACTTAAGCCGACATAGTGTGCAATTGCCGCCATTCCTAGGCAGATAATCATTGCCATCACGGACGGCGCTGCTTCGGTCAACATCCGTTCACTAATCCGCATCAGGTAGGGAGCCAACCACCGAACCAACAGGTAAGTTCCCCCAAAGAACAGTACCTGTAGGCATAATGCTAGCCATAGTGGCAAACTAGTATGGGCGTTACCACCCTCACCGTTGATGACGCTAATCATGACTGATAACATCATCACCCCGATGATGTCATCAGCTACCGCGGCCCCCAGGATCGTGGCCCCTTCCCGGCTACCGAGCTGGTTAAATTCCCGCAGGACCGCTACGGAAATACTTACCGAAGTGGCCGCAAAGATAACCCCGATAAAGACCGACTCAGTCTTGGTAAAGCCGAACAGGTAACTTGCCGGTGCCATAATGATAACCGGGATGATCGCCCCCGCAGCGGCAACAAAGATCGCCGGCCGCAAGTACTTGCGTAACTGGGAAAGGTCACTCTCCAGACCTGCGATAAACATTAAAATAATGACCCCGATCTCTTGGAACTCGTTCATCATTGAATTCAGGTGTACCCAATTGAGCATCGCTGGTCCAATGACGATTCCCACCAGGATTTGCCCAATTACTTCCGGGATTTCAACCCGGCGGCAGTAGTGGGCCACAATCTGGGTTAATAACAAGATCCCAGCAAGGGTCGCAATAAATTCCATCTTCTGTTCCTCCACTTCCTATTACCTGGAGATAATCATAGCATATAAAAAGAGAAACGCTTACCGCGTTTCTCTTTTTAGCTTAGAGCCGTCTGGCAGAGTTGAACTGCCGTGGCACCCTTACCATGGATGTGCTCTACCTATCTGAGCTAAGACGGCACCTAAATTATACCCGAGGATGATTCACCCTGGCAAGAAAGCTCGGCGGGTTTCTACTTTTTATCCTTCTTGGCTAGGAAGGAGTGGCGAATCCCATAGCCAAAGTAAATAACCAGGCCGAGGACAAACCAAATTCCGGCGTAGAGCTTAGCTTGGTAGTCCAAACCAATGAACACAAACAGGGCAGCCAAGAAGCCAAGAGCTGGCATTACTGGGTAGAACGGCATCTTAAATGATGGGTCCGTAATGTCTTTCCCCTCCCGTCGACGCAGTGCGTAAATACCAAGGGAAACAAACATGAAGGCAATCAGCGTCCCGGCGGAAACCAATTGTGATAAGAAAGCAAATGGGAAGAAGGCAGCAATGACGATTGCGACAATCGTTAATGTCCACAGAGCCCGGTTAGGACGACCCGCCTTATCTAGCTTCCCGATCCACTTTGGCAACATACCGTCACGACCAAATGAGTAAATCAACCGGGAGCCGGCTAAACTCATCCCGATCAGGGCGGTAAACATCCCCACAACGGCGATTGCTTGAACAACCACGGCCACGCCACCGTGACCAGCGGCCCGCAATGCCAGACCAACTGGTTCGGCATTGTTAGCGTACTTGCTGTAAGGGAGAACCCCCATCAATACCATCGCAACTGATACGAACAGGACCACCGCAATCAGCAAGGATCCCAAGATTCCCCGTGGCATCGTCTTCTGGGGGTTAATCGCCTCGGCTGAGTTAGCAGCGATTGAATCAAAACCGATGTAGGAAAGGAAAATCATTGAAACCCCGGCGTAGATCCCCTGCCAACCACCAAATGGCCCGTTGGCCGTCTCATGATACTTTGGAATGAATGGTACATAGTTGCTGGACTTGATCGCGGTCATGCCCACAACTACGAAGAGCAGGATGGCGAACACCTTCAGACAAACCAGCAACGTTTCAACCCGGGCGGCTTTGGAGGCCCCGTTGGAAATTAAGATCGCCACGAGGGCAATGACAACCACGGAGATAATATCAACAACCCCGCCCTCGGTACCGAAGGCGTTCGAAAGGGCTGCGGGTAGCTTAATTCCGGCCGGCGCCAGAAGGGCTCGCAGGTTGGCCGAGAGCCCGGCCCCCACGAAGGCCAGCGCAATAAAGTACTCCGCTAACAGGGCCCAACCGGCAATCCAGCCAAAAAATTCACCAAACACAACGTTAATCCAGGAATACGCGGACCCGGCAAAGGGCATCGCCGCCGCCATTTCCGCGTATGCGAAGGCGACTAACCCTGCCACGACCGCCGCCACCACGAAGGAAATGGCTACCGCAGGCCCAGTATGCATCGCTGCTACTTCACCGGGAAGAGTGAAGATTGAGGCGGACACGATCGTCCCTACCCCCAGGGCAAGGAAGTCCCGCACCTTCAATGACCGTACTAAGTGGCCATCTTTATTTTCGTAAACCCGCGGGTCTTCCTTTCGCGTAATTGTTTTCCAAAGGCTCATAACTCTTCCTCCCTCAATTAAAATTCTATTAGAATTATAAGAAAATCTTTAATTTATTCTACCAACCGTTTGCACGGTGGTCAAATATTAATCTGCCTTGTAAGCCTTTTCTGAGAAAAAAGTAATTGTCCTAATACTTTACCCCGCCGCCGTTACGGCCTCATTAAAGAAAAAAACGAACTTTTTCGGAGAGCACGTAGTAAACTATACTTAAAGATTAACTTTGAGGTGACCTTCATGCTCAATAACCAAGAAATTAATGAAGCACTGCACATTATGCGCCGGGAGTACCCACAGGCAGGTACCACCTTAACCGCGGACACTAATTTTCACTTCCTATTAGCGGTAATCCTCAGCGCCCAGTCCACCGACCAGTCGGTTAACCAACTCACACCGGCCCTGTTTAAACGTTTTCCCCTTCCCCAGGACCTGGCGGCTGCCGAACCAAGTGATGTTGAACCCTATATCAAGCGGCTGGGTCTCTACCATAATAAGGCCAAGTTCCTCGTTAACTGCTCACGGAAACTAATCACTGACTACAATGGTCAGGTACCGCGGACCCTTAAAGAACTGACTTCACTGCCGGGTGTTGGCCGCAAGGTAGCTAACGTTGTCCTGGCCGAATGCTTTGACATCCCGGCCTTCCCTGTTGATACACACGTTAGCCGGGTGGCCCGCCGGTTAGCCATGGTTCCGCCTAAGGCAACCCTGCTCGCAATCGAAAAGCGGCTCCAAGAGGCAGTACCCCGGGAAAAGTGGTTGGCTGCCCACCACAGTATGATCTTCTGGGGACGCTACCGCTGCATGGCCCGGAACCCCCGCTGCAATGACTGCCCACTACTACCAATGTGCATTACGGGGCAGCAAAACGTTTTTGGCAAAACGAAATAACGGTATCTTGCACATCTAAATAAAGAGGGTGAGGAAAAATTTCCTCACCCTCTTTATTTATCCTAACGCTGTCCGGATCCCCATAACAATTATAAAGATCCCCATAAATAGCTTAACAATCCGGGCCCGGGCCGGTTTCGCCGTCATCCACAGAACAATTGGTGGGGCTAAAAAGGCACCGACCAGGGAGCCCGCAATCAAGCCGCCCGCTGCGTGCCAGTCGATGCTCCCACTACTGATGTGGAGACCGGCGCCGACAATTGACATTCCGACCAGCACATAAGACGAGGTCGCGGAGGCGGAGGCCATTGAGGCACCGAGTAAGAGCAGACCGGTGGTAATCGGGCCCCCACCACTTAGGCCGGCGATTCCGACCATCAAGCCCCCCATGATCCCGTAAAGGACACTCGCGGTTTGCGGTGAAAGACGGGATTTCTTAGATGACTCCTGACGGTAGAGTTTGTAAACCAATTGGGCACCCAAGAATACCAGGATTAGGCCAATGATCACCTTGTAGACTTTCTCCGGCAAAAAGGGGGAAATAAAGAAGCCGACAAAGATGCTGGGAATGGCCGCAATCAGCATTCGGTTTCCTAGGCTAAAGTTAATCAGTCCCCGCCGGTAATAGGACCACGAGCCCATAATAAGCGCTGGTAAGGACGTGACGATTGACGTCGCCGCGGCCGCACCGGGGGATAATTGAAAAATGGCGGTTAATACCCCTAGGTAAATTGCGCCACCGCCACCACCGAGTGAGATCACAAAGATCCCGACGGCCAAGCCAACGATTACCATTAACAACAAGTTACCCATTCAGCGTTCCCCCTATGCCTTGGCATTTCGCATATGTTGCAGTTCAAAAGTAATAATAAATGAAACCAGTAAGAAGACGATTACGATCCAATACGGGTACTGGTAGTTCACGTCCAACAGAGCCCCGGAAATTAGCGGCCCAATAATGTTACCGACACTGGTCAGGGACATATTAACACCATTAAGCAAGCCCTGGTTATCAGTCCCCATCTTAGTTAGGAGGGTTGTGATCGCGGGGCGCAGCATATCAAAGGCCTCAAAAACAACCAGCGTTGCGACGATTAATTGCCAGTGGGAGTGGTCATAGATCACAAAGACGGTCCCGACGGCGCTGGCAAAGAAGCAGTACCGGATTAGCCGTACTTCACCCCACCATTGCACCATCCGGTCGAACAAGAAGACCTGTAAGACCAAGGAAATGATCCCGTTTAACGTCAGAACCAGTGCAATGGCTTGGAGGTCGAAGTGGTGCACCTCGTTGACGTACAGGCTGTAAATACTTTCAAAGCCTGCCAGGCCAAAAGCCATCACGAAAATCATGATAAAAAGCGTCACCATGAGGGGCGTTAATAGCTGTTTCAAGGTAGCCCAACCACCCTGCAGTAGCGCATTTTCGGGATTCTTAGTCGTGCTCTTAAAGCGTTCGTCATCATCACGGGGGAGCATTACCAGCGCAATGAAAGTGCTGACTACCCCTAAAATTCCGGCCACCCAGAAGGGAAACTTATAGTTGATATTGGCCAGAATGCCGCCGAGCCCAGGGCCCAAAATCAGGCCCCCACTAAAGGCTGCCGACAACCAACCGATTACCTTCGCCCGGTCCTTAACACTGGTCAAGTCCGCGGCTAGGGCCATCGAAGTTGGGACAAACATGGCTGCCGATAGACCGTCCACGGCTCGTGATAGGTCAAAGAGCCATAGCTGGCTGGAGAGTGCAAAGACGAATTCGGCGAGTGAAAAGATTAGTAGTCCCCACACCAGCATCGGTTTCCGCCCGGTCCGGTCCGAAATTCGGCCGACTACCGGTGAGGCCACAAATTGGACAAAGGCAAAGAGTGAGGACATTACCCCCATGTCAAAAGCCGAGAAATGGTACTCGTTTTTGATAAAGGGCATCACGGGAAAGATCAGGCTCATTCCCAAACAGATCAAGAATTCGCAGAAGATGACAACGGCAATGATCTTCTTAACTTCACGGGTCATGATTAATGTTCCTTTCATTATAATCTCAAAATAAAAGCGGTGCCGCAAACTGCGACGCCACTTTTACCGCGTAATTATTAGTGTAACATTAACCAATTTAATTGACTAGTTTTAAGAATTCTTGTTTGCTTCTAAGCTTTCCTGGTACTTTTCCTTGATAAAGTTAGCTGACGTTTGCAGCTTGTCCAGTTCATCCGGGGTCAGGTCAAGTTGGACCTGTTCTTCAATCCCGTTCCGGCCCACTACTGCTGGGTAAGAAAGGTAGGAATCATACTCTTGACGGAAGTTAGAGACCGCCATTACCGTCCGGGAGCCGGATAAAATGGTGTTTACCAAGCGGACCGCTGCGGTAGCAACACCGTAGTTGGTGTACTTCTTACCCTGGAAGACCTTCCAGCCACCCATCCGGGCTTCGTGGTCTAATTCTTCCAAGTCCAGGCCGCGTTCCTTAGCCAATTTGGTGATTGGTTGTTCCAAGACCCGGACCGTCGACCAGGCCGTAAATTGTGAATTACCATGTTCACCCAGGTTGTACCCTTCCACAGAGCGTGGGTCAACGTGAAGACGGTCGGCCACCGCCCGCTTCATCCGGGCAGAATCCAGCAGGGTTCCCGTTCCCATAACGTGTTCCTTTGGCAGGCCGGTCACTGATTGGTAAATTGAGGTAATAACATCCACGGGGTTAGTAATGACAACGATCTTACCATTAAAGCCGCTCTCCTTAATCTTCTTAGCGACTTCAGGAACCTCCTTACGGGTAAACGGTAGTTCGGCAAACCGGTCGGCATTTGGGTTATCTTCCAGTTTGATGTCACCGAGTGCTGAAACAATCACGTCGGTGTCCTTTAATTGTTGGTAATCATTGACGAAGAGATTGGTATGGTGGAGAAGATTCGCCATGGCGTCCTTAAAGTCCAAGGCATCAGCATTCACCTTGGCTTCGTTCTTATCGATCAAAACCAGGTCGTCCGCAAAGCCGTTGGCAACAATGTAGTGGGCAACGGTTGCTCCTACATTACCCATACCGATAACTGCTACTTTTCGTGTCATTATTAAGACCCCTTTCATTAATTTAGAATGTGGATTATTCTAATTGAAATTTAATATAACATAGCGATCACCATCTGGCTAGTGCCAAAATAAAAAAAGAGTAATAAAAAGTTAGTAACTTTTTATTACTCCGAAAGCGGTTATTTAAGTTAATTTCAATTACTGTTTAGGCGTCTTCACCAGCAACCTTAACGATCGCCTTAGAAATGTTACCCAGCTTACCACTGACAAAGTCTTCAACGTGGGCGAAGTCAAGCACATTAGAAATTAATGGCAATGGGTCAACGTCACCGGACTGGAGCAGGGCAATTGAATCTTCAAAGGTGTATGGGTTGATGAATGAACCTTGGATGTGCAATTGCTTTTGGTAAACCTTGTAGGTATTAACCTTAAATTCAGAATCAGGGTTACCAACACCAAACATCAGGACTTGACCACCACGACGAGCAGCTTCAACCGCTTGTTCTTGGGTCTTTGGTAGACCAACGGCTTCAACAACGATGTCGTAGGAATCAGGCTTGATAGCGTCTGGGTTCTTAATGTTGTTAATGGTCTTGAAACCAAAGTGCTTCTTGTTATTTTCAAGCTTTTCGTCAACCGTTCCGGCTAAGGTAACTTCCTTAACACCCCGGGACTTCAGGATTTGGGCAATCAGTTGACCTTCGAAACCATCACCGATGATCAAAGCGGTTTGGTAAGGGTGGGTTTCCAGTAAGTCAACACCGTGAGCGGCACATGAAATTGGTTCGATTACCGCAGCGGCTTCCAGTGAAACGTTGTCAGGAACGTGGTAAACAACTTCTTCAGGAGCCGTGAAGTATTCGGCAAAGCCCCCGTCACGGGTAACACCAACGGCATCCAGGTGTTCACACAGTTCAGGACGGGAAGTCCGGCAGTAGAAGCACTTGTGGCAGTAGATGTTCGGGTCAACGCTTACCCGATCACCAACTTTGAAGTCTGTAACGTCGCTACCAACTTCGGCAACCACACCAGAGTTTTCGTGTCCCAAAACAATCGGTGGAACAGCGTCAGCAGAACCTGGCAGACCATTGTAAAGGGCCTTATCAGTCCCACAAATACCAGCCCAGGCCGTGTGAACTAACACTTCATTTGGCTTAACTTCTGGCTTCTTGTAATCGTCTTCAACTTCGAGCTTCTTAACTGCTGTCATTACTAATGCTTTCATAATTTATTCCTCCTTGAGCTAGTTACTAACCCTTTACAACTTCACAAAATTCAATCGTCTCATCATTAGGACCCACGATATTAAAGAACTTAATACCATGTTGCCAGTAGTCGAGGTGTTGAACTTCATCTTCCTTAACGTCAAAGCCTTCTTCTTTGGCTGCCTTAAAGGCACCATCTGCATCTGCCACGTTTAGGGAAATGTGGTTGATTGCCCCGGTCTTGTGAACGGCACCATCACTGTCCCAGATTTCTAACATCAAGTGGCCAAACTTCATGAAGACTACTTGGTGCCCCTGGTCATCGGTATCAAATTCACCCTGTTTTTTAAAACCAAGCTTTTCCCAAAAGGCAATCGTTTTTTTCAGGTCATCGGTGGGAATGCCGACGTGTGCTAAATCATCAAAATATCCGGCAAGGCTTTTATTAAATGGCAGATTGTAAAATTTAAGTTGAACATTTTAGTGGACAGAAAAACCCAT
>NZ_JBJEEL010000057.1:0-108667 GCF_051873035.1 Limosilactobacillus sp. | reverse complement strand
GCAATTCATCACGTCCTTAAAAGGTCGTGTCTTCTTGCCCAAATTCAATAAAAAAGCTGTGGCTTGGATCGGTCATATTGATCACAAGTCAATAGTATCGTACACAGATGACTCTAAGCATTCGGGCACAACCGGAAGTTTAGGGTCATTTGTATTTGTTGGAACTCATGTTTAAGGACCCCTCATTGCCTTTTGTCGACTAATGAAGGGCCTAGTAACATTGTTTAAACAATAATTAAAATCGTTGCTAATCTGCGGTGGAGCAACAAATATGTGCTAAAATATTTTCCATTCTAAAAGTGAACGAATAAATGGAGAACGAAAAATGAAACGTGAACCACAACCAAATTCAACTAAAGAGCGAATAATAGCGTGGTTAAAACGGTGGGGAAGCAAATTCCGCCAGGCGGTTAAGGTGGCCTGGCACCATTTCAGGCGGGCCACGGGTAAGTTTTGGCACCGTTATCAGCTAACACGGTGGCTAATTGTTACTTTCCTCAGCTTGTTTTTGATTATGAGTATCCACCTGACATTTGTTGCCAAGACCTCTAATGTCAAAAACCTGCAGAACCGTTTATCCCGACCAACGATGATCTATGATAATAAGAAGCGGTCAGCCGGTAGTCTGTACTCGCAAAAGGGGACCTACGTTAAACTCAATAATATTTCCGCTAACGTTCCCGCGGCAGTTTTATCAACCGAGGACCGGAACTTCTACCATGAGCATGGTTTCTCAGTGAAGGGACTAGGTCGAGCGGCCTTTTTATTAGTGAAAAACAAGGTATTACACCGTAACTATATATCAGGTGGGGGTAGTACCATTACCCAGCAGCTAGTAAAAAATGCCTTTTTGACTCAGCAACAGACGTTCTCACGTAAGGCCCGGGAAATCTTTATCGCCGTAGAAGTTGAGAACCAGTACTCTAAAAATGAAATTTTAACGATGTACCTCAATAATGCCTACTTCGGTCATGGTGTCTGGGGTGTTCAAGATGCGGCCCGGCGGTACTTTGACGTCAATGCTAGCCAGTTAACGGTTCCCCAGGCGGCAACGTTAGCAGGGATGCTGACATCACCCGGTATTTATGATCCGATCCTCCACCCGGCTGATACCCGGGCCCGGCGGAATATGGTTCTCCAGTTAATGGTCGAGAACCACAAGCTCAGCCAGTCCGCGGCTAACCAGTACAAGAAGACCAGCCTGGGTGTTAACCAGGGATACGTCAGCAACGATAGTTACAAGTACCCTTACTTCTTTGATGAAGTCATTGCCGAGGCGGCCCGTCGTTACCATATTTCTGAAAAGTCGATCATGAATGATGGCTATAAGATCTATACAACGTTGGACCAGGATCAGCAGTCATCGATGCAGTCGACTTACGAGGATGATGACAACTTCCCGGCCGATTCAGCGGACGGGATGAAGGTGCAGTCGGCCTCCATCGCAATGAACCCGAAGACCGGGGGAGTAACCGCGGTAGTTGGTGGCCGGGGGAAGCACGTCTTCCGTGGCTTCAACCGGGCCACCCAAATGCGCCGGCAACCTGGTTCAACCATCAAGCCAATCGTTGTTTATGCACCGGCCCTAGAGCACGGTTACTTCTATGACTCAACGCTTCAAGATAAGAAGCAGTCTTACGGAACTAACAACTATACGCCGAAGAACTATGATGATACTTATAGTGGGAGCGTACCAATGTACAAGGCTCTTTACGAGAGTCTCAATGCACCAGCGGTCTGGTTGTTAAACAAGATTGGGGTTAATCAGGGCTATAAGATGGCCGAGGATTTTGGCCTCCCCGTCGAGAAGGGGGATAAAAACCTGGCCCTGGCCCTGGGTGGAATGACTAAGGGGGTTTCTCCCCAACAGATTGCCCGGGCATACGCAACGTTTGATAATAACGGACAGATGCCATCCCCTTACTACATCACCAAGATCGTTGATGCTTCTGGTAAGGTCGTTGCCCAAAATAAGGGCGCGAAGGTAAAGCACGTTATCTCCAGTAAGACCGCCCGTGAAATGACCAGTATGTTGATCGGCGTCTATGACCACGGGACTGGTGAGACTGCTAAGCCGGCTGGTTACACCCTCGCCGGTAAGACCGGGACAACCAACTCAGGGGTCAAGGGTGATGAGTCCAATGACCGGGATAAGTGGATTGTTGGTTATACACCGGACGTGGTTGTCGCGACCTGGGAAGGATATGATGATACCAACTCCAACCACGTACTCAATGATATTTCTGAACACAATATCAATGGCCTATTTAAGCAGGAAATGACTGGTATTTTGGCGGCCACACCGGGCACCAAATTTACGGTTAAGGATGCCCAAACGCGGGCTAATAGCCGGCTTAAGGGCGGTAGTTCCGGTTGGAAGTCCTTCTTTAAGGATAACGGTAACCTGGTTGATCGTTTCAACCAGTCAGTTAATGACATTGGCGATCGGGCCCAGAAGTTTATTGATGGTGTACGGTCACTCTTTTAGCCCCACCTTTTAATCGGTAGGTGAAACATGATACAATTTAGCTGATGAATTAGAAAAGGAGTTATTAATCATGGTTGTAAATATTTACGATACTGCTAACGACATGAGCCGCCAGTTGGTGGAAACGCAAGAATTTCAAAGCTTAAAGAAGGCACTGGATGAATTAAAGGCGGATAATGAAGCCCTGACCTCATTCCAAAAGTTCCAAAAGATGCAAGCAGATGCCCAAAAGAAGCAGATGCAAGGCCAACAACCAACGCAAGACGAAATTAATGCTATCCAAACCCTGGCCAAGGAAATTAGTGGCAAGAAGCCGGTTCAAAACTTGATGAACCAAGAACGGCAGATTGATCAAATGCTGCAACAATTGAATAAGACTATCACTAGTCCAATCCAAGACATGTACAAAGAGATCATGCCAAAGGAAGACAAGTAGTTGTTAAATTGCGAAAAGTGCACTAGCCCGTCAGCTAAATAGGTGCGCTTTCCCAGCCACCAATTGGGTCCAAGCGTTCGATATTTCCGAATGTTTGGGCCCAATTTACGTTTATCAGACCAGGGGAGGGAAGATAATGAAGTTTATTCACACTGCCGACCTACACTTAGCAAGTCCGTTCCAGGGATTAACCGCCCTACCGAATCAATTGTGGCAGCAAATCTATCGTTCGACCTTTACTGCCTTCCAAAAAATTGTTGATGCCGCAATTGCGGACCACGTCGACTTTATTTTAATTGTTGGTGATATTTACGATGGGGAACGGAAGAGTATTGCGGCCCTTAACTTTTTTGCGGCGCAGATGGAACGACTAAGGCAGCACCAGATTCCCGTCTTTTTAAGCTATGGTAACCATGACTACCGAAAGGATCCTTCGGTAAGTAGTAATTTGCCGGAGAACGTAACCATTTTCCCTAATCAGGTCACCACCACCCAGCTAGTGCTAAAGGATAAAACCACGGTTGCGATTACGGGCTTTAGTTATGACCACCGGTGGATTGATGATGACTTGACCGCTGACTACCCGGTTAAGGGAGCAGTTGATTGGCAAATCGGCATGCTCCACGGTGCCCTTCACCAGGCGGGGGCCAACCACTATGCGCCCTTTACACTCGACGAACTTAGGTCAAAGCACTATGACTACTGGGCCCTTGGTCATATTCACAAGCACCAACTGCTGGCCAGTAATCCACCGATTGTTTACAGTGGGAATCCACAGGGTCGCCACAAAAATGAAGACGGTCCCCACGGCTATTACTTAGTCCAAGACGAGGGAAAGCGACTGGTACCAACTTTTAAGCAGTTAGCAGGAATTGACTGGCGCCGTGTGCCGATTGACTTAGCATCTGCAACGAGCGAAGACGAGGTTGACCAACTAATTCAGACCGCGGTGGCTAAAAGTCACAGCCATCCTTTACAGTTAGTCGACCTGCAGGTACAAAATGCCGGTGAAAAGTGGGAACCGCTCATTCAAAATGGCGGGCTGTTAGAGCACTTACAAGACCAACTTGGTCACCGGGATTCAATTAGTTGGTGGCCCTACCAAATCGAGTTGGTTGACCAGCGGCCACTGCCCGACATAACTAACTTCGACCAGCAGTATTGGCAGCAAGCCCGAAAAGATGTTATGACGACAGAAAATTTAGCGGCGATTATTAAGCCGCTGGTAAAGTATGCACCCTTGTATGAACAGTTTGCGGATCACCAGGACCTAGCGGAATACCAACAATTGGCAGAGCAATTGCTAAGTGAACGGGGGCACCAGGATGAAGATTAAGAGTATTCATATCGACGGGTTTGGTAAGTGGGTCGATCAAGATTTTAAGATTAGCAGTAATCCGCAGGTGATTTTTGGCAACAACGAGGCGGGGAAGACGACACTGGCGGTTTTTATCCGGAGCATCCTCTTCGGCTTTGCTAATGCTAAGGGTAAAAACCGGTACCAGCAGTATAAGCCCCGCCACTCGGCCGCTTACGGTGGTAGTCTGCTGGTTGAGGTTGCTGGTCAAGAATACCGGATTCAGCGCCAGCAGGGTAAGGCTGGCGGTAAGGTAACGGTAACCGACCAGGCGGGCCACCAGTTCGGCGCTGCTAAGCTCGAAGACTTATTGGGTAATGTTAACCAGGAGCTCTACCAGGCGGTTTTCGGCTTTAGCCAGGCCGATTTAGCAGCTATCGATGACCTTAACCAGGATGAGGTCCAGCGCCACCTTCAACAACTCGGTGCAGTTGGTAGTAGTGAGTGGAGTCGGTTTACAAGCCAATTAATAAAAGACGGGGAGGCGATTTTTAAGCCCCGGGGACGTAAGCCAGTATTAAATCAGCACCTCAAAGAGTACCAAAATATGCAGGACAAAATACAAGCAGCCCGTGAGAAATATGATGATTATACCAGCCTGCTGGCAGAACGGACGAGGGCGCAGCAAGAAATCCAGCATAGCCAAAAGCAATTAGCTACCCTACGTCCGCAAAGTGAACGGTTAGAACAGCTTAAGCGGCTTTGGCCCGTGTATGCCCGGTGGCAAAATGGCCAACGGGGACCTAGTCAGGCCCCAATTAGTGATGACCAGGTTAACCGGGTTGACCAACTCCGGGCCGCTGAACAGGAATATCAACGACAGGTTCGGTCAGCACAAGACCAACTGGCCAAACTTAACGGCCGGCTTGACCAGTTTGACCAGCCTGGCCTGGATGACTATCATGCCCACCGTACCGACTATCAACAGGTCCAGGCGAGCCTTTTACAGTTACAAGCACAGGCCACTCATTACCAGCAACGAGAACGGGAAATGGAGAAACACTTCCAAGAGCGCAACCAGCTTCAGGAGCGTTATGGTCACCAGTTACCCCGCCCTTTATCGGCGACGGCAGTGGGTCAGCTAGAACGGTTAGTAAAGGAAGAAAGTACGCTACCTAATTCGAATGCTAAACTGACGATTGGTTTAGCCGGGGTGGGGGCACTCCTGTTTATAATTGGCCTCGCTAACCACCAGGGATTGTTAATGGGACTCGGGATAGCTGCCTTAGCCGGGACCGGGTACTGGTACTATCGCCAACGAAGTCAACAGCAGCAGGTTGCTGACCGACACCGGCAGGAACTAGTGGAATTTGGCCAGCAACATGGCCTGAGTAATTTTCCAGTTGACCAGTGGCTAATAATGCAGGCCGACTTACACCGGGTAGCGGACCTAAATCGTGAACTTGCCGCTGACCAGGAGAGTAAGAGTCAGTACCAACACCAATTGGCGGTAATTAAGCACCGGCTAGCCGGGAAAGTCAGTGGTGATAATATCGGTGAGTTAGTACACGGCTTTGCCGGATGGTTAGCTACAAGGGCAAATCAATGGCAGCAGCTTTCCGCGATTAGACAGCAGGAAACGGCCGCTAACCATCACTTGACTGAGCTAAAGGAACGGTTGCGTGATATTCAAAATGAGAAGTGGACGATTTACCAATCAGTAGGTGTAGGTAACGATGAGGCCTTTAACCAATTCCTGAAGCGGCGGGCCGTGGTCCGTCACCATCAGGCAACCACCGCGGCCTATGAACAACAGTTATCGGAGCAAGATAAGAAAGCGCTGGCGAACTTTGATAGTGAGGCGGCCCTGGCTGCTGAGTTACAAAGATTGCAAGCACAAATCGAAACGGCCCAGCATAAACTTGACCAGGCGCAGGAAACGGCCCAGCATGCCCAAGTAGTGATTGAAAACCTGGTTGCTGACGGTACCCTAGCAGAGCTTGAACAACAACAGGCCAACCGGGCCGCCCAAATCTGGGAAGAGGCCCGGCAGTGGGTTGCTTATCAGTTGGCGGAGCAATGGATTAACCGCGCGTTGGTCTTGGCATCGGCCGACCGCTATCCAGCGATTATTACCGCGGCTGAGCGTTTCTTTGCCATTTTGACAGCTAACCGTTATTCAAAAATTCTATTGACTAATGATGGGGTTGCCGTGTTGACGGCCCAGCAAGAGCGGTTTGCGGTCGCGGAACTATCAACCGGAACGGCGGAGCAGCTCTATGTGGCTCTTCGGCTAGGCTTTATTAGTGTTATGAGCGACCAGGTGGCCCTCCCAATCGTTATCGACGATGGTTTTGTGAACTTCGACCATGTTCGCCGGAAGCGGATCTTTGCCCTTTTGAAACAACTAGCGGTGAAAAGCCAGGTGCTCTTCTTTACCGCTAATGATCAAGCACTCGGGCTAGCACCGGTACTTAATTTGAACGAGTTGAATAATGAATAATTTATGAAGATCAGTTAAACTTTTTCTTGCATGACTTTGTAAAAAAACGAAGTGTGGTATATTGAATGGGTATACCTAAGCGAAAATAATTAAAGGGATGTGTTTTTTTGAAATCAAAGAAGTTAATTGCGGTGATTGCTGGTGCAGCATTGATGCTTCCACTCGCGGCCTGCGGAAACAAGGCGGTTGCAACAACTAGTGGTGGTAAGATTACGCAAAGCGAATACTACTCTAGTATGAAGCAAACCAGTAATGGTAAGCAGGTCCTGCAGCAGATGATCCTGGATAAGGTCTTGGAAAAGGAATACGGCAAGCAGGTTTCTGATAAGCAAGTTAACGCCCAGTACAACACTTATAAGAACCAGTATGGCGACCAGTTTAGCGCCTTCTTACAGCAAAATGGCATGACGGAGAAGTCACTAAAGCAGCAGTTACGGTCCAACCTCTTACTGGAAGCAGCGGTTCGTGATTACTCCCACATCACATCTAAGCAAATTAATAAGCAATGGAAGAAGTACCAGCCAAAGGTTCAGACGGCCGAAATCCTGGTTGGTAGTCGGTCCGATGCTGAAGATATTATTAACCAGTTGAACAATTCGGACAATAAGTACAAGACCTTTAAGAAACTTGCTAAGAGCAAGTCAACTGATACTTCTAACAATAAGGCTGGCGGTCGGGTACCGGCCTTTGATAACACCGATACCTCATTAGACTCCGCCTACAAGAAGGCGGCCTTTAAGCTGAAGACCGGGGAATACACCACCACGCCAGTGAAGACTGACGACGGTTACCAGGTTATTTACATGATTGAACACCCGTCGAAGGGGAAGAAGAGTGCTCACATTAACGACTTGCGTAACCAAATCGTTACGGAGAACATGAATAACCGGACCTTCCTGCACAGGGTTGTCTCCAACGTGCTTAAGAAGGGGAACGTTTCTATTAAGGATAATGATGAAAAGAACATTCTTGATGACTACTTGAACTCCAACGGTAGCACAAGTAACAGTGGCACACTTGGTAATTCTTCCAGCAATACATCTAACGCTGGTAACTAAGTAGACCACAAGATAAAAAATTCGTGGGCCTCCCGCGAGCAGAAAAAGGCGTTAAGCGTTCGATTTCTCGAATGCTTAACGCCTTTTCTAGGTTATGTGTAATTTTTTTAGTTAATAAATTAAATGAATTGGACACCACCGTCGATTTGCACGGCCTGGCCGGTCATGTAGTCAGACATTGGCGAGGCCAGGTAGGAGACAAAGTCGGCCACATCGGCTGGTGTTTCGGCCCGCCCGAGTGAAATCCCGTCAATGGCCGCCTTAAGGTATTGCCCCTTAGTACCACCATTTTCAGCCACCATTCGGGCATCGATGTAGTCCCACATATCGGTACCGACAATTCCCGGACAGTAGGCGTTGACGGTGATACCGTACTTGGCTAGTTCTTTAGCAGCTACCTGGGTTAGCCCTCGGATCGCAAACTTAGTTGATGAGTAGGCCCCTAGTTGTTCATAACCAACGTGGCCAGCGATACTAGAGGCATTGATAATCTTGCGGATTTTCTCACCATCTGCTTGTTGCTTGAATTGTTTGGCCGCGGCCTGCGTACCGAATAGAACGCTATCAACGTTGGTAGCGTAAATTTTATGAAAACTTTCGGCCGATTCGTCGAGGAGGTTACCAATTTGGGCAATTCCCGCATTGTTGATATAGGTGTCCAGACGACCAAAGTTTGTAACCGCAGTTTTGACCAGCATTTCATGGGTGCTCTTTTGGGAAACATCGCCAGGGGCGGCGACCACCGTAAAGCCCTCCGCGGCTAATTCTGCGGCCGTCTCTTGACAATCGGCAGCATGGTAACCATTAATGACCATTGCGTAGCCATCCTTACCCAATTGTTCCGCAATTCCGCGGCCAATCCCACGACTACTCCCGGTGATTACAGCAACGCGTTCTTGTTTTGCCATGATAACATCTCCTTTATGCCATTTATTTCGATGGTTAAATTATCCCATAGGACTACCTAACCCGTATATGGTATTAAGGAAAGCTTAGGCTCTTTCAAAAATATTTAGAAAATAGGCAGCGAAAATTAAAAGGGGCTAGGGAAAACAAAATTCCCTAGCCCGCTTTACTTTAATCCTTATTATGGTGATTTAAGTCGTCAATTAGCCCCATGATCTTATCAATTCGTGACTGGGATTTAAAGTGCCACTGGTCTAGGGCCCGTTGAACCTCATTTTGAAATTCAGTGACGGCTGGTAGCGACTCCTGGAGCTCCTTAACGTTAGCCTGGAGTTGCTGAACGCTGTGAAGCAGTTGCTTGATGTCAGCAACCCTATTTTTAATCCTGTCCATTACTTTTCAGCTTCCATTTGCTTAACGATTGATTCTTGGATCTGCTTGTACTTTGCTTCGTCGTACTTAGCTGAATTATCCTTGAAGATCATCTTAAAGTCGTCATGATCTGTGTAACGTGGAATTAAGTGAATATGGGAGTGGAAGACCGATTGGTAGGCCACCTCACCATTGTTGTTAATTACGTTCATCCCCTTAATAGCGGGATTTGATTTCTTGATGGCCCGGGCAATCTTTGGAAGACGTGAGAAGACCGCTGCTGCCAAGTCTTCGTCGTATTCAAACAGGTCCTTGACGTGCTTCTTAGGAACCACGAGGGTGTGACCCGGGGTCCCTTGAGAAATATCCAAGAAGGCCTTTACAACGTCATCTTCATAAACCGTATAGCTAGGAATTTCACCGTTAATAATCTTGCAGAAAATACAATCAGTCATCGTGAGCACTCCTTTATTTTAGATGTTACCTCTAGTATACCGAAAATTACCTTTACCTGCAGTGAAAAACCATATGGTATAATTAAAATTTGAAACAAATGAGTAGGGAAGGAAGGAACAACAATGGCACTTGAAGTAAAAGACCTGGTTGGTGGTTATTCACAGATTCCAGTGTTAAAAAAGGTTAACTTGGATGTTCAACCGGGTGAATTAGTGGGACTGATCGGCCTTAATGGCGCGGGTAAATCGACCACGTTGAACCATATCATTGGCCTATTACAGCCCTTTTCCGGCCAAATTACACTGAATGGTCTGACCCTACAAGCCAATCCGAATGAGTATAAAAAACAAATTGCCTATGTGCCCGAGACGCCGATTCTTTACGATGAGTTGACTCTAAAAGAGCACATTGAACTAACAATTGATGCCTATGAGTTGGACCACCAGCAAGCCTGGGAACGGGCCCATAAATTACTGAAACTTTTCCGTTTGGATAATAAGTTAGACTGGTTCCCGGCGAATTTTTCAAAGGGGATGAAGCAGAAGGTTATGATTTGCTGTGCGTTCATGACCGATGCAAAACTCTTAATTGTGGACGAACCCTTCTATGGCCTTGACCCCCTGGCAGTGCATGACCTGTTAAACTTGATTGAGCAGAAGAAAAAGGCTGGCGTGGCGGTGTTAATGTCAACTCACGTTTTGGATACTGCCCAACGGTATTGTGACCGCTTTGTGCTGCTGGCAAATGGTCAGGTACGGGCCCACGGTAGTCTAGACGAGTTACGTCAGCAAGCTGATCGACCGGACGAGTCGTTAGATGAGATTTACCTCGGACTAGCAAGGGATGATCACCATGAGTAAGCTATTTACCAAACGTCGGCAGCAACACTTTCTGGAGTTATTAAAGTACTGGCGCCTCGTTTTTAACGATCATTTCGTCATTGCTTTATTCTTCTTATTTGGTGCCCTAGCTTATGGCTATTCCCAATGGCTACCGACCCTCCGCCCAGGTCTGTGGTGGATTCGGTGGCTCTTAGTGGTCTGGTTTGTCCTGGTGGCGCAGGTCGGCCGACTAGCAACCCTGATTAAACGACCCGATCCAATTTTCCTCCTTCCCCAGGTAGCGGCGATGGAGGACTACCTCAAACGGGCCTACCGCTATAGCCTGCTACTGGCAGAAGTAATTACGGTAGCGGGGACCTTCGTTGCCTTGCCGCTGGCGTTAACGACGGAACGCTTAAGTAACCTCGATATCGTGGCCATTTTCCTGGCTGCTATGGTTACCAAGGATGGCTGGTTGTTTACCGCCCGTAAGTCCATCAGCCTGGCCTGGTCTAAAAAGAGGGGACGAACGCGACTGGAATACTGGGGAACCCCCCTGTTGGCAGGATTAGCGACTTGGTTGGTTAACCCCTTGGTGGGTCTGGTAGTTGCGCTTGTCTTAGATCTTGCACTGCGGCTGTATTACCGCGGCCTGATGCTCGATTGGTCGGCCGCAGTGGCGATGGAGGACGCCCGGATGTACAGTGTTTACCGCTTCTTTAACCTCTTTACTGACGTACCCGCAGTTCAGGGGAACGTTAAGCGGCGGCGGTGGGCCAATGGCCTGATTACTTACCTTGCGAATGGGACAAGACCATGGGCCTACCTGTATTCGCGGGGCTTTGTACGGAATACTGAGATTAGTGGGATCGCGATGCGGCTAACGCTGGTAGGAATGGCATTAACTTTCCTAGTGCCAGTAATGTGGCTCAATGCGGTGCTGGCGGTGCTGTTTATCTACCTAATTGCCACCCAGTTGATGCCACTTTATGACCAGTATGATAGTAACGTCTTTACCCACCTGTACCCGGTTAGCCACCAGGAACGTCTTCGTGACTTTCAACGGCTGTTGACCCGGGTGACGGTGGTGGTAGCGGCCCTAATCGTACTAGCTAGTCTGGGCCTTCATGGTAACTGGCAGCAGTTGTTAGTTAACCTAGTCCTAGCCGCAATTGAAGTGGCAATCTTAACCCGCTTCTACTTTAAACTACGAATGAAAAAATTAAGTGAGGATTTTTAAAATGCGTGTAAAACATAAAAAATGGGCAGACCCTCTAATTGCTGCCCATCCTGAAATGATGGTAACCGAACCGGAAAAGGTGAAGGGTCACTGGCAAGAGCGCTTTAATCAGCACCAGCCGGTCCACCTTGAAGTTGGTATGGGAAAGGGCCAATTTATTATTGGAATGGCCAAGGCCCATCCGGAGATTAACTTTATCGGCTTAGAGATCCAACGGACCGTGGCGGCAATTGCCCTCAAAAAGGCCCTGGCGGAAGAATTACCAAACCTACAACTAATCTGTGGGGATGGCTCTGACATTACCAACTTCTTTGACGCCCATGAAATCGACCGTTTATACCTAAACTTCTCTGACCCGTGGCCAAAGAAGCGGCATGCTAAGCGGCGACTTACTTACCACACCTTCTTAGCTGGCTACCAGGAAGTATTAAAAGAACACGGCGGCATTGAATTGAAGACCGATAACATGGGCTTCTTTGAGTTTTCTTTGCAGAGTATGAATAACTACGGCATGCACTTTGATGGTGTCTGGCTCGACTTGCATAACAGCGAAGAGAATGAGCACAATGTTGAAACCGAATATGAGCAGAAGTTTGCTGCTAAGGGACAACCAATTTATAAACTTAGTGCCCACTTTGCCTAACCGCTTTAGGGTACCAAAAGTAATATTTAAAACAAAAGAGGAGACTGAAAAAACACCGTTTTTTCAGTCTCCTCTTTTGTTCGTAGTAATTATTTAGTTTTTAGCAAGGCGCTTTAGTTCCAGTAAACTGCCGGTGTAGGCATCAACTTTAAACTCATAGTTGACGGGTTCACCATCTTCTAACCGGGTTAGGCCACCTTGGTAGGCATTGGTCTTAACTGAGTACCGTTGAAACGGAATCTGCCGGTGGTTAATCCAACTACCAGTAATCGTTCCTTCACGTGAAAAGTCGTGACGAATGATCTTTAAGGCACGACCAGCAGAAAAGGGACGGTTACCAAAGAGCTTACCAGCGACAAAACCGACGAGCCCGGAAGCACCCAGCGTGATAGGTACGAGCCACGGATTGGCGGAGTTATTTAATTCAGTCATTAAAATGCTTCCTTTATCTCTTATTATTAATTAATTTTACCATTTTCCAGCGGCTTTAGCCATGATATAGCATATTAACGGACTTGGGCTACTAATTATGGTATAGTGAACCTGCATTAAAAGCAAAGGGATGAAGTATAATGGAAAAATTGCCTAAAACTCAAGCTGATCAACTGGTATCGACAATTGGTGAGGGGAAAGTAGTGCTCTTCTTTACCGCCGATTGGTGCCCAGATTGCCGCTTTATCAAGCCGGCTTTACCAGCAATTGAAAGTGACTTTGCTGACTATACTTTCTATAGTGTAGACCGGGATGAAAACATCGATTTAGCGGCGGCACTAAATGTTTTCGGTATTCCGAGTCTAGTTGTTTACGATCATGGTAAGGAAATTGGTCGTTTTGTTAACAAAGATCGTAAAACTAAGGAACAAGTGGAAGATTTTTTGCGTAATTTGAAGTAGAATAGGAAGAGCAAATTAATTCGTCCTGCCGAACTACTAAAGTAAAACAGATTAATCAATGTGCGGGGTGGGAGTTGTCTCCACCCCGTTTTTGGTGGTTAGCAGCCGAAACACTAAGTTAGAAAGGAACATTTGATGTTAATTGCGAGTTATAATCCCAGTGAAATGGGGGACATTTTAGTAACGATTACCGCCCCTGATAACGGTGAGCAAGTAGAAAAGGCAAACGATGGCGTTGCCCAAATCGTCACCGCCAAGGATCATGAATTGCTTGGCTACAACTTTATGGAGGCCAGCCAACTATTACCAGAACTAAAGGGGCAAAATGGCCAGGTCTTCTTGAGCGATGACCAGGTTGCCAAACTAAACCAAAAGTTGACGGCCGCGGGCTTTGATCAACAATTGACGGCGGATCATACACCGAAGTTTGTCGTCGGTCGGGTTGAGGAAATGACTGACCACCCGAAGTCCGACCACTTAAAGGTTACGAAGACCCGGATTAGTGCCGACCAGACCGTTCAAATTGTTTGTGGTTCACCAAACGTTACCGAAGGGATTAAAGTCGTGGTAGCCCGGCCGGGTGCGATGATGCCTGACGGTAAGATTATCTGGCCCGGGGCCCTTATGGGAGTCGAAAGTGACGGAATGCTCTGTGGCTTCCGTGAACTTAAGATGAAGAATGCCCCTGATAAGAAGGGCCTTTGGATTATTCCAGATGACTGGCAAGCAGTTGGTGAAGCGGTTGACTTTGCGAAGGCTGATACCTTCTTCCCAGCAAAGTAGTCGCTGGTGGTATGGAAAGGAAACGAGAGAATGGGAACAAAAACTTACTATTTCATTGGAATTAAGGGAACTGGGATGGCTGCTTTGGCCCGGGTCCTGCATGATCAGGGGAACACGGTTCTCGGTTCTGATATTGAAAAGGAGACCTTTACCCAGGGCCCACTTCTGGCGGCCGGTATTCAGATTTTACCTTTTAACCCGGACAACTTAAAGCCTGGGATGACGGTTATCAAGGGGAATGCTTTCCCCGATGACCACCCTGAGGTTCAACGGGCCAAAGAGATGGGCCTAACGGTTATGACCTATCCAGAAGCCGTTGAAGATGAAGTGGAAGGCCATACTAGTATCGGAATTGCTGGGGCCCATGGTAAGACTTCCACCACTGCGCTCCTGGCTCACGTGCTGGCCGCGGTGGAACCAACCAGCTACTTAATTGGTGATGGTGTTGGTACCGGGAATACGGCGGACCGTTTCTTTGTCTTTGAAGCGGACGAATACCGTGACCACTTCCTTGCCTACCATCCAGACTATGCGATCATGACTAACATTGATTTTGACCACCCCGACTACTTCAAGGATATTGATGATGTACGGAGTTCGTTTGAAACCTATGGTCGGCAGGTTAAGAAGGCTATCTTTGCCT
This sequence comes from Limosilactobacillus sp., assembly GCF_051873035.1. Lineage (GTDB taxonomy): Bacteria > Bacillota > Bacilli > Lactobacillales > Lactobacillaceae > Limosilactobacillus. Next base: position 94,128 of record NZ_JBJEEL010000057.1, on the reverse strand, counting down.
GGGGTGATGATAAGAACCTCCGTAAGCTTGATGTGGATGTACCGGTTTATTATTACGGGACAGGTAAGGATGACGACTTCCGGGCCGAAAACATTCAACGAACACCGGCTGGTTCGACCTATGATGCTTACTTCCGGGATCAAAAGTTAGGGACCTTCACCATTCACTTGTACGGTGAACACAGTATTTTAAACAGCCTAGCGGTCTTAGCGGTCGCCTACATGGAAAAGGTTAATATGGCCGAGATCAAGAAGGAACTGGCCAACTTTACGGGTGTTAAGCGGCGGTTTAGTGAAACGGATGTTGCCGATAACAAGATGATCGATGACTATGCTCACCACCCGAACGAAATTAAGGCGACAATTGATGCCGCACGGCAAAAGTACCCTGACAAGGAAATCGTGGCGATTTTCCAGCCCCACACCTATTCCCGCCTAGCCGCTTATTTAGATGGTTTTGCGCAAAGCTTAAGTAAGGCTGATAAGGTCTTTGTAACCCCAATTTTTGCTTCAATCCGTGAACAAAACGGTTCGGTTTCCAGTGCGGACTTAGCGGCCAAGATTCCGGGAAGTGAAGGAATTGATATGGACTCCATCGATAAGCTGCAGCAGTACCATAACGCCGTGCTGATCTTCATGGGTGCCGGTGACATTGAAAAGTATGAAGATAAGTTCAAAGAAATAGTTAATAAGTAAGCTTTTTGCCCGTTGCCGACGTAAAGTATGGTAAGCTAGCAGTTATACTGACTTTAAGGAAGGACGATTGAAAATGGATAATTTTAACAGTTCCGGTCGGCGGGTTGTTACTGACCAGGCAGGACTGAATAGTTTTCTTACTAAGATGTATGGGAACATGACACTGGCAGTGTTAGTTTCGGCCCTTAGTGCTTGGCTGACGATGAACGTGTTTGCTAACCAGGTGCTAGGGTACTTTCAACAGCACCCGGGGATGGTCTGGTTACTCCTCTTGTTACCATTTGCGTTAACGATGGGGATTAGTTTTAGTGCCACGCGTAACCCGGTTGGGGGCTTCATCATGTTGATGGTGGTAGCAATCATCTATGGGGTTGAATTTGCCCTAATTGCTGGTGCTTATACGGGGCAAGATATTGCGGCCGCCTTTGTTTCGTCAGCCGCGGTCTTTGCAACCATGGCGATCTATGGGACGGTAACTAAACGGGACCTCAGTCGATTTGGGGCACATGCCTTAGCGGCCCTGGTTGCTCTGATTATTGCTTCGATCATTAATATGTTCCTGAAGAGCCCAGCAATTGCTTATATCTTCTCTTACATCGCGGTGATTATCTTTGTCGTATTAACGGCTTGGGATGCACAGAAGATGAAGCAAATTTACATGAACTACAGCACTGAAAATACAGTGATGGGGCTCGCAATTGTGGGTGCTCTCCAGCTGTACTTAGACTTCATTAACCTCTTTATCTCATTCTTACAAATTTTTGGTATAAGTAATCGGGATTAAGACGGTCAATACTAAAAAGGGGAAAACAAAAGTCAGTTAAGGCTTTGTTTAGTATCCCCGTAAACATAAAAGGCGCCAGGCGTTCGAGTTTCTCGAATGCCTGGCGCTTTTTACATACCATAATGCTACAGCTGCTTACCTTTCTCATGCTTTTTCTGGAAATAGTAAAAGATATCGGTAATTAGGATAATGACAACGGCGACCCAAATGGTCTTCATCCGGAGTAGCGGTTGGATAGCCGCCGAGGCAATGGCGCCGAGTGTGAAGGCTACTACGATCAGAAAGTAGTTCAGACCGGTAATAAATTCTTTCCGTTCGCGGTGGTAGTAAAAGTCCGTCCACGAGATAACCGAGTTCTTGAGGTTGCCGGTAGTAAAGACACTACTGTAACCTAGTCCTTCGATCTTACTAAAAGCGGTGTTTAAAAGAGCCAAACCGAAGGAGACCAGCCCCACTGATAGGTAGGTTGGATAACTTTCTGGCATGGCACCGATAAAGAGCCCGATCATTAAAATTGGCAAGAGACAAAAGACCCGCCAATATTTAAGATGGGCCTCAAAAACGAGGGCGGTGATAATACCGATGATGTACAAGAGAATGGCCCCGCACCGGTCGACAATCCCGATGACGTTGTGGTTGACCAGGGCCGCAGCGAGGAAGACGATGTTACCGGTCTGGGCCGCAGCCAGGGTATGCCCACACTGGATGTAGGTAAAAGCGTCGAGGAAACCACCGCAGAAGGTCATAATAATCGCAAACAGGCGGGCTTCTTCAACGTGATGAGTATTAAGTAGTTTATTCAAAAGATCACTTCTTTATATTATGGCGAATTCTTAAATCGACAAACAGGGAATTAACGGCTCGCACCAATCTTTGGTACAATTGTTAAGAATAATAGAAGGAGCGGAATTTTAATGGCAAAGCAATTATTATTGGTTGATGGTAACAGCATCGTTTTTCGGGCATTTTTCGCGATGCATAACCAAATTGACAAGTTTACGAATAAGGATGGCCTCCACACGGCAGCTATTTATGGCTTTAAGCTGATGCTGGACCACGTCTTAGAAAACTTCCATCCTGATGCGGCTCTCGTGGCTTTTGATGCCGGCAAGGTTACCTTCCGGACGAAAATGTATGGTGACTATAAGGGTGGGCGAAATAAGACGCCGGAAGAGTTAACCGAACAGTTACCGTACGTCCGGGAACTGGTTAAGGCTAGCGGCCTCCATAGTTACGAACTAAAGGGGTACGAAGCCGATGACATTATCGGGACCCTGGCCAAAGAAGGGGACGCGGCTGGCTATGAAACGTTAATTGTCACCGGTGACCGAGACCTGACCCAGCTGGCCAGTGACCACACCACGGTGGCCGTTACCCATAAGGGGGTTACAGACACTGAACATTATACGCCAGAACACGTTGAAGAAAAATTGGGCATTACCCCAACGCAGATCATCGACATGAAGGCGTTGATGGGGGATACTTCTGATAACTATCCGGGTGTAACTAAGGTTGGTGAGAAGACCGCCATTAAATTGGTCAAGCGCTTTGGCTCGGTAGAGAACCTTTATGACAATATCGATGAGCTTAAGAAGAGTAAGATGAAGGAGCACCTAATCGAGGATGAAGAAGTCGCTAGGCAGTGTAAGACGCTAGCAACGATCCTGCGTGATGCGCCACTTGAAATTGGCTTAGCCGACCTCAAGTATGAAGGAGAACAGACCGCGGAACTAGTTGACTTCTACCAGCAAATGGGCTTTAAGTCCTTCTTAGCCAAGATGAATGTTGAACCAAGTAGTGAAGAAAAGGTTCAACCAGTTGAATTTACGGAATTAACCAAGGATAAGCTGGCACTAGTTGACCAGCTCAGTGGTGAGGTTAGCTTCTTCTTGGAAATGCCCGAAGCTAACTACCATACTTCACCGTTTGCGGGCTTTGTGATCGGCGATGGCCAGACCTGGTTGGTCAGCCGCGATGTGGACCTACTGCAGGCTCAACCTTTGAAGAAACTGCTCGAGTCAACGGAGATTGCTAAGAACGTCTTCAATGCGAAGGCTCAAATTGTCGGCCTGCACCGTTTGGGGATTGACCTAACAAATATCAATTTTGACCTCTTACTAGCTTCATACTTGTTGAACACCAATGATAATAGCAATGACCTGGGGAAGGTAGCCTTAGAGCATGATTACCATGATGTTCCAACCGATGAAGCGGTTTATGGGAAGGGTGCTAAACGTGCCATTCCCGAAGATGACCAGGTCTTCTTTAACCACCTTGCCCAAAAGGCCCGGACAATCGCTAAACTTAAGGACCCACTCTTTAAGCAGTTGGCAGAGAATAAGCAAACACCGCTTTACACTGACATTGAATTACCACTAACCCGGGTTCTCGCCACGATGGAAATGACTGGGGTACGGGTGGATGCCCAGACCCTAAAGAATATGGGAAGCAAGTTAACTGAGCGGCTGGCCGACATTGAAAAGCAGATTTATGAGGAGGCTGGTGAGGAGTTTAATATCAACTCCACTAAGCAACTTGGTCACATCCTCTTTGAAAAACTGAAGCTCCCGGTTATTAAGAAAACCAAGACCGGCTATTCAACGGCGGTTGACGTGCTCGAAAAGTTAGCCGACCGGGCACCGATTGTGGAGCAGATCCTCGAATACCGGCAGATTGCTAAATTACAATCGACGTACATTACCGGCTTGTTAAAGGTAATCCATTCCAGTGACCAAAAGATCCATACTCGCTATCTGCAGACCCTAACGCAGACGGGACGGCTATCCTCGGTCGATCCTAACCTGCAGAATATCCCAGTCCGGCTTCCGGAAGGACGGTTAATCCGGAAGGCCTTTGTACCTAGTCATGCGGGGTGGCAGATCTTTTCATCTGATTACTCACAGGTGGAATTACGGGTATTAGCCCATATTACGGGTGATAAGAACCTCCAGGAAGACTTTAAAAATGGTGAAGATATTCACGCCAGCACCGCGCGGCGGATTTTCCACTTACCAGCTGATGCTCAAATTGACCGCAATATGCGGCGGCGGGCCAAGGCCGTTAATTTCGGAATTGTTTACGGAATTAGTGACTACGGTCTTGCCCAGCGAATTCATGTTACCCGGTCACAAGCCCATGAGTTTATCCAGAATTACTTTAAGGAGTTTCCGGGAGTTAAAAAGTACATTGATGATACGATTGCCTTTGCTAAGGAACACGGTTATGTTGAAACGATCACGCACCGGCGCCGCTATTTGCCAGATATTAATGCCAAAAGTTTTACCCGGCGGTCCTTTGCAGAGCGGACGGCCATGAATACCCCAATCCAAGGTAGTGCGGCGGATATTATTAAGATCGCCATGATTCGGATGCAGGCTGAAATTGAAAAACTCCAGTTAAAGGCAAAGATGTTGTTACAGATTCATGATGAACTGGTCTTTGAGGCACCGGCGGACGAAATCCCGGTACTAGAGAAGTTGGTTCCCCAGGTAATGGACTCAGCGGTCAAGCTCAATGTTCCGTTAAAGGTTGAGAGCAAGGTCGGTGATACCTGGTACGATTTAAAATAGTAAAGGTAGCGATAAATAATGCCAGAATTACCAGAAGTTGAAACCGTCCGGCGGGGCCTCCTCAAGATTGCGAAGGGCCGTAAGGTTAACGCAATTGATGTTTATTACGGCAAGACAATTACCAATGATGTTGAAGAGTTTCGACAGGCCCTGATTGGGCAGACAATTGAAGACGTCGACCGGCGGGGAAAGTACCTCCTCTTCCGCTTTAGCAACCACTTAACCATGGTTTCCCACCTGCGGATGGAAGGGCAGTACTACAGTCAGCCGATTGGGGGGCCAATTGATAAGCATACTCACGTTGTCTTTCAATTTACCGACGGCAGTGAGCTTTGCTATCACGATACCCGCAAGTTCGGTCGGATGACGTTAGTCCGGACCGGTGAAGAAATGACGGTTGGTGGGCTAAAGACGATTGGTCCTGAACCGACGCCGGCGGACTTTAAGGTGGATTTCTTTAAAAAAGAGCTGCGCAAAAGCAGGGGGAAGATAAAGCCCTTCCTGTTGAACCAGCGCCATGTGGCCGGTCTAGGAAATATTTATGCCGATGAAGTTTTATGGATGAGTAAAATCAACCCGGAGCAACCGGCTAATACCCTGACCGATCAGCAGATTACCGCCCTTCACGACAATATTATCCAAGAACTGGCCCAGGCGATAAAGTACAAGGGAACCACGGTACATACCTTTGTCAATGCAATGGGGGACACCGGTGGCTTCCAGGAGCGCCTTAATGCCTATGGGCACGGTGGTGATCGCTGCCCGCGGTGTGGTACTAAGCTAATTAAAATCAAGGTGGCCCAACGTGGGACCACCTTCTGTCCCCACTGCCAACCGTTGATGGAGGAAGAAAATGACTAAAGTTATCGGCCTCACCGGTGGAATTGCCAGTGGAAAATCAACCGTCAGCGGGATGCTAGCCCAGGTCGGCTTTCCCATTATCGACGCTGACCTAGTTGCCCATCGTTTGCAACAGCCCGGGCAGCCCGGTTTTGAACGCCTGGTCGACCAGTTTGGCCGTGGTATTTTAGCCCAAAACGGTGAATTGGACCGGGCCCGCCTTGGTCAATTGGCGTTTGGAAATAGTGATATTCGAAAGCAGCTTAACCAGCTGATGCAGCCGTTAATTCGCGAAACGATCATGGAACAGGTAGCCGGTTTTAAACGATCACGGGTGCCGGTTGTGATCCTCGATGCCCCGCTCCTGTTTGAGCAACACTATGATGATGACTGTGACTTGACGGTCGTGGTGACAGTGGATTATCCAACCCAGGTCCAACGCCTTCAAAAGCGGAATGGTTATGACCGGAAAACGGCCCAGGAGCGAATTGCTGCCCAAATGCCATTAGCACAAAAGAAAGCGCAAGCAGACCTGGTGATTGATAATAATGGTGACTACCACCAGCTCCAAAAACAAGTGGCCCAGCTGGTTCAACGTCTGCATTCAATCTGATTATGGTAAAATAAAGTACTAAGTATTTTTAAGGAGGTAAGCGCATGAAGTGTCCACATTGTCACCGTAATGGTTCACGGGTGGTTGACAGCCGCCCTAGTGAAGACGGTACCTTTATTCGACGGCGGCGGGAGTGCGTTCATTGCGGCTTCCGGTTTACCACGTTTGAGCGGTATGAAGAAACACCACTACTTGTAATAAAAAAGGATGGGACCCGGCAGGAGTTTAGCCGGCAAAAGATCCTCAACGGGATTGTCCGCTCGGCCGAGAAACGGCCAGTTAGTATGGACCGGTTAACTAAATTAGCTGATAAGGTAGAAAAAAAGGTCCGGAGCTTAGGCGAAAGTGAGGTTTCGAGCCAGCTCATCGGTAAATATGTAATGAATGAATTAAAGGATGTCGATGAGGTCGCCTACATCCGGTTTGCAAGTGTTTACCGGCAATTTAAGGATGTTGATGCCTTTATGAATGAGCTTGAGACCATGGTTAAGGCAGAACATAAAGATGATTAGGAGGAAGTTAAATGGTAGAACACGGCGGTGAATTTGATCCCCAGGCTGGGTTCATCGTAACCGCAGCAAGTGACTTTGTGAACTTCAACTCAACTACGTTAACGACCTTTTATCAGCCAATTTTAGGACCGACTGCCTTTAGCCTCTTTTACGCATTGAAGGCCCAGCTAGTTGCTAATCCGACAATGGGCGAGCGGCGCTTACAGTCTAATATTATCCGTCAGCTTAACGCCGGCAGTGGCCAAGTCGCCGGGGCGCTTCACCGGTTAGAGGCCGTGGGGTTAGTAACCACCCTTCGTGGTCATGATGACCTCGGGACATTCTATGTTTACCGTCTCCAGTCGACGTTAACGCCGGCAGCGTTCATTGATGATGACCTCCTAAGTGTATTATTACTGGAAGCGGTTGGTGAGGACCGTTTTACCCGTCTTGCTAAGGAGGCCCAGCGCTTTCAGCTGGCTTCTCATCCCCAGTTAACCAATGTCAGTCATCACTTTTTAGATGAATTTCACGTGGCTTCCCGGTCGGTCCTGTCAACGCCGACCCCCATTCAGAATGCGCGGCGTCACCAGTCGGTGGAAGGGAAAAGCCGGAATACTGGCCAAAGCGACTTTGATTGGCCAACCCTATATGAATTGCTGGCTGGCCAACCGGTAATAAAAAAGGACCTCGAGGACCACCAGCAGTTGATAGAAGTTGAACATGAACTTTACGGGATCGATGAACCGACGATGAAAAAAATGCTTTTAAAAGCAGTTAACTTAGCCGATAACCATTTCGATCCTGCCAAATTTAAGCGGGTGGTAGCTAGTACTTACCGGCAAGCAGCGACGACCATTCCTACGCAAACGAAAACAACTACTGCTAACCACGACCCTGCAGCGGGGCAGTTAACGTCGAAGGACCAATTACTATTGGCGAGTGTTGTTAAGTATGCACCAATTGATTTTTTGCAAAGTCTAAAGGAGCAGACGGGTGGTTATGTCACAGCTAGTGAGCGGCACATTTTAACTCACCTGGTTGCTGATGTTAAGTTGGATGCGGCTGCCATCAATATTCTTTCCTGGTATATCATTGCTGATTTAGGGAACCCAACGTTAAAGGCTAATTTTGTGGATGCAATTGCGAATAGTTGGCTAAAGGCCGGGGTACATGATGGGCCGAGTGCCCTGTTGCAACTAAAGGCCTTTGCCCAGCAACGGGCTGCTGGCCAACCGGCCAAGCGGCGGTCAAGTAATTACCGCCGGCCTAAGATTGAAGAAAAGATGCCCGAATGGAGTAAAAAGAGCCAGCAAGAACGTAACCAAAAGGCTTCTAAAGAGGAAGTACAGGCAATTCAGCAAATGTTGGCTAAACGAAAGCAACAATAAAAGGTGGTGGGAATATGAAGTCCTTGAGTGAATCTTTACAAAATGTAATGCGGGGAAAGAACGTGGCCGCCAGCGTTGACCTGTTAATGAAACGGGTCCTGGCAGATCCCGATGTGAAGGCCTTCCTACTGCAGAATCAGGATCAGATTACTAAAGAAATGGTCCATAGTGGCCAGTCCAAGCTGTACGAGTTTTACCATGAAAAGCAGTTGCGTGAAAAGGGGGAGGCAACGGTAGCCCCTGGCTACTCACCACAGCTGATACTTAACTCGGGGCAAATTGACGTTACCTATGTACCAACCCAGCAGCTAATTGAACAGGAACGTCAGCGGCACATTCAACGTCTGGTACGGTCGATTAACATGCCGAAGTTTATCCAACACGCCTCGCTGGATGACTTCTATCTTGATGAGAAGCACCAAACATCGACTCGGGTAGCTGCATTAAAGGCCGCCATTGAATTTACCAATGCTTACCCTAGTGATCACTTTATTCCGGGACTATACCTGTATGGTAGCTTTGGGGTTGGAAAGACCTACTTACTCGGCGCCATCGCTAATGAATTAGCGAAGAAAAAGGGCGTGGCAACGACGATGCTTCACTTTCCAAGTTTTGCGGTGGAAATGCGTAACTCTATCCGGAACAACAATATTAGTGCAAAGCTGGACGCGGTCAAGAAGGCACCGGTACTAATGCTGGATGACATTGGTGCCGATGCAATGAGTAAGTGGGTACGTGATGATGTCCTCGGGATTATTCTGGAATACCGAATGCAAGAGGAGCTACCGACCTTCTTTAGCTCTAACTTCGCGATGGATGAGCTGGAGAAGAACCACTTGGCGGTTGATAACCAGGGAGATCATGAGCCCTTAAAGGCGCAGCGGATTATGGAACGGGTGAAGTTCCTTTCCCGGGAACTACCGATGACCGGTGAAAATTTGCGGTCAAAGGGATAATTGTCTTGACATTTAACCTGGAGTTAGTTATTCTAGTAAACGTTGAAAGAAAAAGCAGAAGCACCCGCTTCTCGCCTAGGTGACATGGGTCGCCGGGCTGACGAGATGAAATTGAGCAGACGACAGAGGTCTGTTCCTATTGAGCGGGGTGCAGTTTGCATCCCGCTTTTTTTGCTTGATCTTTCGCTAATAAAATTGGAGGTGCGTTGCCATAGCACAAGATATGATTGTCAACAACGGTATTCGTGCACGTGAAGTGCGGCTAATTGGCCAAGATGGCGAACAATTAGGGATCAAGTCCAAGCGTGAAGCACTGCAAATGGCAGAAGATGCTAACCTTGATCTGGTACTGGTTGCACCAAAGGCCCGTCCAGCGGTTGCCCGCATTATGGATTACGGTAAGTACCGTTTCGAAATGCAAAAGAAAGAGCGGGAAGCTCGAAAGAAGCAAAAGACAGTAACAGTCAAGGAAATTCGTTTGAGCCCATCAATTGATACTAACGACTTCAACGTCAAGCTGAAGCGAGTTCGTAAGTTCATTGAAAAGGGTGATAAGGTACGAGTATCGCTCCGTTTCCGTGGACGTGCCATTACGCACAAGGATATCGGCCGTGACATGATTGAACGGATGGCTGAAGAAACTTCAGACATTGCTACTGTTGTCCAACGTCCAAAGATGGAAGGGCGGAGTATTTTCTTAACTCTGGCCCCAGCTGCTGATAAAGCAAAGAAATAGAATTTAGGAAAGTAGGGAATAATCTTATGCCAAAGATGAAGACTAACCGCGCTGCTGCTAAGCGTTTTAAGCGTACTGCTAAGGGTGGATTCAAGAGTGGTAACTCATTTACTAGCCACCGTTTCCACGGTAAGACTAAGAAGCAACGTCGTCAATTACGTGGCTTGAGCATGATGGACAAGTCCAACGTAAAGCGTTACAAGAAGTTACTTCCATTCAAGTAATACTTCAATACTAAATCATTAAAATACGTAGGAGGATTTCAACATGCGAGTTAAAGGTGGAACTGTTACGCGTGCACGTCGTAAGCGCGTTATGAAGTTGGCAAAGGGTTACCGTGGTGCTAAGTCTCGTTTATTCAAGACTGCTAAGGACCAAGTAATGAAGAGTTACGTTTACGCTTTCCGTGACCGGAAGGTTAACAAGCGTAAGTTCCGTGAACTTTGGATCGCCCGGATCAATGCTGGTGCTCGGATTAACGGTTTGAGCTACAGTAAGTTGATGCACGGTTTGAAGCTGGCTAACATCGACATCAACCGTAAGATGTTGGCTGACTTGGCTGTCAACGACCCAAAGGCCTTCACTGCCATTGTTGACGAAGCCAAGAAGGCACTCAACTAAACTTAATTTGATTATTAGTCATCCACCTGCTTTCCCGGTGGGTGACTTTTTATTTTGTCTAACTGTTTCTAGAGTGATTAATTGAAACCTAATTTGACAATCGCTATAATTAATCTAATAAGAAATTAATGAGGTGCAATATTGCTAGATAAGTTTAAACCAACCTGGATGGTAAAGACAATTTATGCCGTTTCACCCGACCAGTTAAAGGCCCGGGGAATTCGGGCAGTTTTTAGTGACTTGGACAACACGCTAATTGCCTGGAATAATCCGGATGGGACACCAGAATTGCGCGAATGGATGACGTCGTTGAAGAAGGCGGGAATTCCATTGATTGTGATTTCAAACAATAGTAAGAACCGGGTTGCTAAGGCAACTAAAAACTTGGAATTACCCTTTGTGTCCCGGTCACTAAAGCCCCTGAGCTTTGGGATTAATCGGGCCCGTACCAAGTTGGGACTTAAGAAGTCAGAGGTCGTAATGGTCGGCGACCAGTTAATGACGGATATGTTGGCGGCTAATGAGGCCGGTGTTCGTTCGATTTTGGTTCGACCCCTGTTGAATACCGACAAGTGGGATACCCGTATTAACCGTTTCTTTGAACGGATTGTCTGGCAGAAATTAATGAAAAAATACCCAGAATTAAAATGGCAGGAGGATTTGAATGACTGAACAAGATGAAAAGTTGCGCTGTATTGGTTGTGGAGCCGTGATCCAATCGACCGATCCGGCTGCGCCAGGTTATACGCCAGCTTCGGCAGTGCAAAAGGGTTTGGATAGTGACGAGCTGTACTGTCAACGGTGCTTCCGCCTGCGCCACTATAATGAAATCGCGCCGGTTTCGTTAACTGATGATGACTTTTTGCGCCTATTGAGTCAAATCCGTGATGCCAATGCGCTAATTGTTTATGTAGTTGACATCTTTGACTTTAACGGGAGTCTGATTCCCGGCCTGCACCGGTTTGTGGGCGATAACCCGATCCTGCTGGTTGGTAATAAGGAAGACCTTTTACCCCGGTCACTACGCCGGCCTAAGCTTCGTGACTGGATTCGCCAGCAGGCTAACCAGGCTGGGTTACGGCCAATTGAGACCGTCCTTGTTTCGGCCAAAAAGAACCATGAAATTGATGAACTCCTGGACACCATTGAAAACTACCGGCATGGCCGTGATGTTTACGTAGTTGGTGTTACCAACGTGGGAAAGTCAACATTAATTAACCATATTATCAAGCAGCGGACCGGAGTTAAGGACCTAATTACTACCTCCCGCTTTCCTGGTACGACCCTGGATAAAATTGAGATTCCCCTGGATGATGGTCGCCAACTAGTTGACACCCCGGGAATTATCCATCCCCACCAGATGGCCCACGTCTTGTCGGCCAAGGATCTGAAGATTGTGGCGCCCCAAAAGGAAATTAAGCCCCGCACCTACCAGCTCGACCCCGAGCAGACAATTTTTATCGGTGGTGTAGCCCGCTTTGACTTTGAAAAGGGCCCACGGTCAGGATTCGTAACCTACTTTGATAATAACCTAACCCTACACCGAACTAAGTTGGCCAATGCTGATCGTTTTTACCAAAAGCACTTGGGGGACTTACTGACCCCGCCAACGGCCGATGAGCGAGCGGCCTTTCCGCCATTGGAGCGTGAGGAGTTTCACGTTAACCAAAAGAGTGACATTGTCTTTGAAGGCCTCGGCTGGGTAACGGTACCAGCTGGCGTAACAGTAGCTGCTTGGGTACCAAAGGGCGTGGCTGCATTAGTTCGAAAAGCAATGATTTAATGAGGTAAAAGAATGAAATTACGAGGAAAACAAAAACGATTTTTACGTGCCCGTGCTAACCACTTACAACCCTTGTTTGCGGTTGGTAAAGAAGGGTTAACGGATAACTGGTTAGCCCAGTTAGATGGAGCGCTCGACCGCCGCGAATTGATTAAGGTTAATATTTTGCAAAACTCGACGGTGACGACCGCTGAGGTAAAGGACTTTATTGAGGAACGGACCGATATTCAAGTGGTACAAACGATCGGTCGGGTACTAGTGTTATTTAAGGTTTCCGCTAATAAGGACTTACGGGACCTTTCTAAACAAGTTGCGGCAATTTAGTAAGGAAGACTATTATGCAAGGCTGTCAAGTTTATTCGAGAAGTCAACCAGCGGTCCAGACCCAGGCAGTGACTGGTCAACGCCGGCGTGTTGGAATTTATGGGGGGACCTTTAACCCGGTTCATAATGCCCACCTGTTAGTGGCAGATCAAGTGGGCCACGCCCTATGCCTAAATAAGGTTAAGTTAATGCCCGACGCGATCCCACCCCATGTTGACCACAAGACGGCGATTAGCGCGGACTTGCGGTTGGCAATGTTAAGACTGGCAATTGAGGGTAATCCCTTGTTGGGGATCGAAGACGGTGAACTCAAACGAGGCGGGGTTTCATATACTTATGAGACCATGAAGCGGTTAATTAACCAGCATCCAGATACCGACTACTACTTCATTATCGGTGGTGATATGGTCGACTACCTTGATAAGTGGTTCCGGATTGATGATTTGATTAAACTGCCCCGCTTTCACTTTGTCGGGGTTCGCCGGCCCCACGCCAGTAATACAACTAACTATCCGGTGATTTGGGTAGACGTCCCAGAAGTCGATATCAGCTCGAGCGATATCCGGTCACGCATTCGGCGGGGACAGTCAGTCAATTACTTATTACCGGCAAAGGTAGCGGCATTCATTAAGGAGCATCATTTATATCAATGACTGAAGAAATTACTTATACTCACCATTACATTCCAATGACGCGGGATGAATTAGTTGATCACCTTCGAGAAGCGTTGAAAGACAAACGTTTTCACCATGTCCTGCGGGTTGAACAAACGGCAATTCAACTGGCACAGGCGAACGGAGTAGATATTGAAAAAGCTAGCATTGCCGGGCTCTGCCATGATTATGCTAAGCAACGTCCCGATGCTGATTTCATTGCTGAGATTAAGAAGCGGGGACTGAACCCGGACCTGCTTAACTACAATAATGCTATCTGGCACGGTGTAGTGGGTGCCGAATTGATCAAGGATGAATTAGGTATTTGGGATGAGGATATCTTAAATGCTGTTCGTCATCATACGACCGGTGCGGCAATCATGAGCCCGCTGGAACAAGTGGTTTACATGGCTGATTATATTGAACCCGGCCGCGACTTTCCCGAAGTTGTCCGTGCCCGTGAAATTACTAAACACAACTTGGCCGCGGGGGTGGCTTACCAGACTAAGCAAACCCTGCAGTACTTAATCGAAAGAAATAGTCCGGTTTATCCTAAGACGTTAGAGACTTACAATGCTTGGGTACCGGCTTATCAAAAGGAGATTTAACGAATGGAAAGCAAACAATTACTAGAGATGGTTGTGAAGGCCGCTGATGGTCGGCGGGCTGAAGATATTACCGCACTAAAGGTGGATGAAATTAGTCCGATGGCCGACTACTTTGTTATCATGACGGGGGGCTCTGACCGTCAAGTCCAGGCGATTGCCAATGCCATTATTGAAAAGGCCCACGAGCAGGGTGTTAATATCGGTAGCGTGGAAGGTAAGAACCATGCTAAGTGGGTATTGATTGACCTCGGTGACGTGGTTGTCCACGTCTTCCGTGAAGAAACCCGGCAATTCTACAACTTGGAAAAACTCTGGTCCGAGGCACCACTCGTGAACCTGAGTGAATGGGTCAGTGACTAATGATTTATCAAAGTTTCGCCCAACTGTATGATGAATTGTTTGACGACCAGCTATATCTACAGTGGCGTGACTACACGCTTAACCGGCTCGATCCGACCACCACGTCTGTATTAGACCTGGCTGGCGGGGCAGGCCGGTTAGCTTGTTTATTGGCCGCGCGAGGGTTAAAAGTAACGGTTGCCGACTTTTCGGCAGAAATGTTAAGCCTCGCTAGTCAACACGCTGCGGAGGAAGGCCTAAACCTCCAACTGGTTGAAGCTGATATGCGCGACCTAACCGGGTTGCCACTTTTTGATGCGGTGACTTGCTACGCGGACTCCTTTTGCTACCTTGATGACCTCGCTGCCGTCAGTCAATCTTTTAAGCAGGTAGCGGCCCACCTAAAGTCAGGGGGGAAGTTCTTGTTTGACCTGATTACCCCCTACCAGACCGATACCGTTTATCCGGGTTATATGTATAACTACGAGGATGATGACCACCGGCGGGCGTTTATGTGGCAGAGCTTCGCTAATGATGAGGTTGAGCATGGGGTTATTCATGAACTGGCCTTTTTTAACCGGCTAGCGGACGGTAACTACCAGCGGGTGGGCGAAACCCACTTTGAGCGTAGTTATCCACTTGCGGCCATTAAGACAGCGTTGGCGGCCAGTGGCTTTAATAGTGTTTCGGTAACGGCTGATTTTGGTCGGCAACCAGTGCAGCCGACCACCACGCGCTGGTTTTTTGAATGTCAAAAGTAGGTGAGAAGATGCGCGCAGTTGGAATGGTAGTCGAATTCAATCCTTTCCATAATGGGCATACCTATTATGTTCACCAGGCGAAAGCGCAAACGGGGGCCGAAGTTGCCGTGGCGGTAATGAGTGGTAATTTTACCCAACGGGGCGAGCCGACGATTGTCGATAAGTGGGCGCGGACAAGGGCGGCATTAGCAAATGGCGTTGACCTAGTTGTCGAGTTACCCATCTTCTACGCTTGCCAACCGGCCCACCGTTTTGCCGCCGGAGCTCTCCGTCTGTTAAATGAGCTGGGCGTTAGTGCAGTGGCCTTTGGTGCCGAACACCCGCAGTGGAACTTTGCGGACCTGGTGCGGGCGGCAACCAGTTTTGATACGGCAGCGCTTAAGCAGTATAATGCCACCTACGCGACGCAGTTTAATGAACAGTTAGCCCAGCAGACGGGAGTTAGTCTAAAGGACCCGAATGATATCCTGGCCTTTGCTTATACAAAAGCGGCACTAGCTAACCACTATCAGTTTAACTTACAAGCAATTCAGCGGGTGGCAAACGACTATCACGACCAGGTAATTACCGGGACAATTGCCAGTGCAAGTGCGATTCGTCAGGCACTGCTTACTGGTCATAGTTATGAGCAGACAGTTCCCGCCGAATCCCGGGACTCGTTAGCGCAGGTTAGCCAACCACCGTCATGGGATGCCCTTTACCCATTGCTGCGTAACCAGTTGATCCAGGCTCCGGTAGACCAGCTTCACCAAACCTATCAAATGGCAGAGGGCCTTGAATACCGGCTCAAGGATTTTGCGGAACGTTCGCTTGACTTTGACCACTTTATCCATGGCATTAAAACGAAGCGGTACACCTATGCGCATTTACTTCGCTTATGCCTGTATACCACCCTACAAATCAGTGAAGCGGAATTAGCAAACCAGGTGGATCATCCATATTTGCACATCTTAGGCTTTAACCGCTTGGGGCAAGCCTACTTGCACCAGGTAAAAAAGCAGGTTACCATTCCCATGTTTACCAAGGTTGGTCAAGGCATGAAGGACCACTTATGTAGGCTTGATTATCGGGCGGGCAAGCTTTATCAGACCTTTACTTCGGTTGAACAAGACCTTAAGCATGCCCCCGTTATTCAACGATAAATTATGGTAAAATCAAAATAAAATTGGCTGGGTACGTGTCAAGGAAAAAACATTGACAACTGCCTAGTCGAACTAGTATAATTGCACATGTTGCATTAGGAGGTTAGTACGATGAAATGGTCGTTAGCTGAATTACATCGTTATCAAAATGAACCACTTCATATTCAAAGTACTTTTGACCTGAACGCATCATTGACGAAACTCTTTCCGGACATCATCTTAGCGGTTGCTCCCGTTGAGGTGGACGGATATGTAACTTATGACGACGGGGATGTAACCGTCAGTGCCAACGTTAAAACGACGCTGACCGTTCCATCCAGTCGTTCGTTAACGCCCGTTCAGTTGCCGCTTGACTTTGACTTTTCTGAGACCTACATTGATGATCGCAGCCACTTTTCCCGTTATGAGGATGACGAAGTTGTCTTCTTGCTAAAGGATCGGGAGCTGATTGATTTTGATACGGCTCTAGCAGAGAATATTGTCGAGCAGGTTCCGTTACGGGTACTTTCTGCCGAAGAGAAGGCCGGTAAGCCATTACCGACTGGAAAGGGCTGGTCGGTTATCTCAGAAGATGACTACGCCGCTGATAAGCAGAAAGATCAACAAGTTGATCCACGTCTCGCGAAGTTGCAAAAATTATTTCCTGATCAGGATGATCAAAAGTAGCGGACGGTTAAAAACCATTTGTGGATAATCTATTTTTAGGAGGTGTCAAACATGGCTGTTCCAGCACGGAAGACTTCAAAAGCTAAGAAGCGTATGCGTCGGGGTCACATCAAGTTGAATGTCCCTGGTTTAACTCCTTGCCCAAACTGTGGTGAACTGCGTAAGTCCCACATGGTATGCCCTAACTGCGGCTACTACGACGGCAAGCAAGTTGTTAACACTAACAACTAATTAAATAGTATGGAAAAGCCATCCTTTAGGCGCCGGACCTGGGGTGGCTTTTTTATTTTGTAAAAATTTGAAGCTAACCTGGCGTATGAAGCCGGGAAAGTAATCAATAAGGAGCAACTTAGTTCGATGAAAAAACGAGCAATTATTCTTGGCCTAGCATCCTGTATGTTGGCCCTCCCCCTCACTATGGTAGCAAGCAGTGAACAGGGGGAATGGTACTTACCAACTGTTACGGCGGCGAGTGAAAAACTAGATTACCAGACCATCACCCCGTTGCAGACAGCCGCTGCTATTGCCTACTATGGTCAAAAGAAAATTGATAAGGGGGCCTGGCGGGAACTGAATGATTTTGGGCCCCTTGGTTTGACGCAGTTAGATAATGCCGACCACTTGGCAGTAAAGGGGCGTGGTAATAGCTGGTACCTTTCGCCAAGGAACATGAACGGTGGCACCAGTGCCGCCTATACCGTTGGGGCCGACGGAACCGTAGCGTTTTATACCGTTAAAACGGTTGACCAAGCGGAAGAGCATGAGCCACAAGCGACCGTTAACCTCCATTCAATTATCCAATATGTTAACCAACAGCATGCCGTTGAACAGGTTAAGGGAGCAGCCCAACAGATCCAGTTAAATAAATAGAAGGTGAGCGGGGAATTAGAAATGCCCTGCTTTTTGATTGTAAGATTAGTAATGACTAAAATTGGTATTAGTTAGGACTTTTAAACCGGCGGGATGAAAAAGTAAAAAAATATAATGGCAGAGTTGCACTTACTTAAAAAAAGAAAGTATTAATGGTAAAGTAATTACTATTTTGTCCCTTTGGCACTAGGGCTTATTAAAAAATTGTGATAAAATTGTCCTGTTAATTTAATGAGAAAAATAAAAATCTATGTAGAAATTAGTAGGTGAATTTGATGAGTCGTATTTTAATTATTGAAGACGAGGAAAATTTAGCAAACTTTGTTAACCTGGAATTAAAACACGAGGGTTATGATACAGATGTTGAGTTAGATGGCCGCTTGGGGTTAGAGGCCGCCTTAAATCAGGACTTTGATGTGATCCTGCTTGACCTAATGCTGCCTGAATTAAACGGGATTGAAGTTGCCCGCCGGGTTCGTGAAGTAAAGGACACCCCGATTATCATCATGACGGCGCGGGACTCCGTGATTGACCGGGTTTCTGGTTTGGACCACGGGGCTGATGACTATATTGTTAAGCCGTTTGCAATTGAAGAATTATTGGCCCGGGTCCGGGCACTTCTCCGGCGGATTAGTATCGAAGACGGTAATAATAAGGAACACCAGACGACGGTTAACTACAAGGACCTGACGATTGAAAAGGAAAATCGGGTCGTTCGTCGCGGCGACGAAGTGATTAACCTGACCAAGCGGGAATATGAATTACTCTTGATTTTGATGGAAAACATTAACGTGGTGATGTCACGGAAAGAGTTATTGAGCAAGGTTTGGGGATATGATTCCAAGGTTGAAACGAACGTTGTTGATGTGTACATCCGGTACTTACGGAATAAGATTGACCGCCCTGGCGAAAAGAGCTACATTCAAACCGTTCGGGGAACTGGGTACGTTATCCGTTCCTAGGGCAGTGACTAATAATGGATAATCAGACAAGGAAAAATAAACGTTTTATCTCCTTACGGCTAAAATGGGCGTTTGGGACGGCAGTGGGTTCGCTTATTATCTTTATTGTCGTAACGATTACACTGTTTACGGCCTTTACGCAGAACCTTTTTCGTCAAGAACGGCAGTTGCTGAATCAGGGAATGACGACCATTAGCCGCCAACTCTCGCGAAGTAATCAGCCGTTGACGCGGCACCGGATCGAACGGTTGGTTGATCCAAGTAATGACCGTTCCTTGATAAAGGGTGCCGACTACCAGCGACCGGTCATTCGGGAGCTAAGTGACCGTCACTTGATCGTTAATATCTATAACCCACAGGGCGATCGCCTATTGTCGACGGGTGATGCCGATGTAAAGAAGTCACTGGTCAACGAACGCCAGGTGAGCCTTTCGCGTGGTCACCATCACCGCGTGCTGGTCGGGCATACGCCGATCTATTCACAAAAGAGTCGTCAGGTGGTCGGCTATTTACAGGTTGAGAATAACCTGAACTCGTATACCCAAAGTTATAGTCAGCTCCGCCTGGTTTGTATAATGGCGCTCTGTTTAGTGGTCTTGGCTAGTGGTTTATTGGGCTACTTCTTGTCCTACTTCCTATTGCGGCCATTAACTGATATTCATGATACGGTCAAGATTATTAGTAAGGACCCCACAAAGGAAGTCCGGGTACCGACAGTTAACCGGAATGATGAGTTGTCAGAACTCATTGACATGTTTAACGGGATGCTGGACCGGATGCAGCGCTACATTAACCAGCAGAGCCAGTTTGTCAGTGATGTTAGCCATGAACTGCGAACGCCGGTCGCCATTATTCAGGGACATTTAGACCTGCTCCAGCGGTGGGGCAAGGATGACCCACAGGTACTGGCCGATTCGCTTAAGGCGTCGTTAGTGGAAACGGAACGGATGAAAAATCTTGTTCAAGAAATGCTCGACCTTAGTCGGGCGGAGCAAGTAGAGATTAACTTCCGCGACCAACGAACGGTGGTTAATGATGTTGTACACCAGGTATATAACAACTTTAAGATGCTCTATCCGGAATTTACCTTTACGTTGGACGACGACGTGAATGAAAAGATCACGGTTAATATCTACCGTGACCACCTTGAGCAGGTTTTAGTAATTCTCTGTGATAATGCCGTAAAGTATTCAAAGGACCGGAAGGAAGTTCATTTGACCCTCTCGCGGGGGATGAACAGTGTTGAAATTGGGGTACAGGACTTTGGTGAAGGAATTGCCCCCGCCGATGCGAAACGCGTCTTTGACCGGTTCTACCGGGTTGACAAGGCCCGGAGTCGGAAGAAGGGTGGCAACGGTTTAGGCCTCTCGATTGCCCAGCGGTTAATTGAGGGCTACCATGGTTCGATTAGTTTAGAGAGCTCACTCGGTGCCGGCTCACTTTTCAAAGTGGTCCTACCAATTATTGATGATCCAGAAGATAAATAAAATAAAAGAGACGTGTGACAGGAAGCGTTTAGGACTTCTGTCACACGTCTCTTTTATTTATTCCGGGTTATTCCGGGTAAGTGAACATCCGTGGATTTTTGAGCTTTCCTCAGCCTTCTAAGAACGCCATTTTCGTAACTGCTGGCTGATAATGATACTCCCAATGATAAAAACAATCATTTCGGTTAGCGGTACTGCTGCCCATACCCCGTTAATGCCAAAACACTCTGCCATAATTAGGATGGTTGGCAGTAAGATGACGTACCCCCGTAGCAGTGACAGGGTAAAGGAGGCCCGTGGCATATTAATGGCCGTTAAGAAGAGGATCATCATCAGGTTCAGCGCGATAAAGAAGATCCCGGTAAAGTAAATGGGTACTCCCGTGCTGGCATAGGCTGCCAGTTGGGCCGACTTGTCCGTGTTAAAAAGGGCGATGATCGGTGTTTTAAAGGCGACTAAAATAATGAAGTTGATGGCGGCTAAGGCTAGTGTAATCAGACTACCACGTTTGAGGGCCTGACGGACACTCCCCAAGTGCCCTTCACCAAATTCACGGCTGGCAATGGGTTGCACCCCAAGGGCCACCCCGTTTGCAATAGCCAGGACCACGATGGCCGTATTAGAGATTACCCCGTAGGCAGCGACGGCGTAGTTATCGGCCAATTGGAGGAGCACGTGGTTAAAGAAGTAGATGCTTACCCCGTTACTCAACTCGTTGAGGGCCGCAGCAGTCCCCAGTTTAGCTGCCCGTCCTAATGAGCGGAGCCTTGGTAGTTGCCAGTGGAGGGTCAGTTGGCGACCGGCGAAGTGGCGGTGACGGGTTAACACCAGCAGGCTGATTAGTGGTGAGAAGAGTACGGCCAGCGCCGCCCCTTCAATTTTAAGGCCGCAGCCAAAGATGAAGAACCAGTCAATTAAGATTACCGCTAGGGTTTCGGTTAGGGTGGCCTTCATCGTCAACGTGGGATTGTTATCATTACGGATAAAGTTAACGCTAATGTAACTACACATGTATAGGGGGCCACTCCAGGCCGCGATCCGTAAATAGGTCATTGCCATCTGGCGGGTTTGGTCATCGGCACCGAGAAAATCAACGACGGGTCGGGCAAAAACCGTCAACAGGATGGCCACCAGGGTACCAAAAACGGCGGCAAAGGTAATGAGTTCACTGAAGAGGTCCTTAACACGCTCCGGATGAAGGACCTTGTTTAGTGAGAAAATGGTGGCACCGCCGACCCCTAACAAAAGCCCCGTCGCATTAAAGAGGCTAAAGATCGGCAACACAATGTTTAGCGTTGCTAGGCCCAGTGCGCCGGCCGCAATGGAAATAAATAGGGTGTCGATAATAACGTATAGTGATAATCCCAGCGTCGCGACCACGTTACGGGTAACGTAGTGGCGAACTTCATGATTAATACTGGTTTTCATTTAGTTAGTCCTCCTCGAAAGCTCCCGTCTCCCACCATGGTGTAGGTGGGCGCCTGTCTGAGAACGTTTAATAAAATTTGGCAAAACCCGGCGATTTTGCAACCCTTATTTCTTACAACTACCTATCCTAGAAGAAATGAATATAAAGTGCAATTAAATTAAAATCCCGTCACAGTGGTCAAGCTCGTGTTGGACGATCTCGGCTGGAAAACCAGTTAAGGCCAATTCCTGCACCTGCCATTGGTCGTTGTAAAAGCGTACCTTAATTTGTTGATAACGGGTAGTAGCGCGCTGGCCGGTTAAAGAAAGGCAGCCCTCCTCAGTTTGGTAAGGACCGCGCTTGGCAATTAGCTGTGGGTTAAACATCACTACCTGGAGGGGACCGATAGCGGCAATGATGACCCGCTTGTTGACGCCAATCATATTGGCAGCCATGCCGACACACCGTTGAGCATTGGCCGTTAGGGTATCTTTAAGGTCCTGACCCAGTGGGAGATCGGACTTAGTAGCTGGTTGGCTGACTTGTTTTAAAATATTAAGATCTTTGTTAATGGTTTTAATCATGGAAAAACACTCCCTATTTTAGGATAAATAAAGAGGCCGGAAATACTTTCCAGCCTCGTTTCAAATTACTTTTGATGGTGTTGCTTACCGGCGTTACGTTGCCGGTTACGCTTAGCAATCGCTTGGGATTGCTTTGATTGCCTTGCTGGTGTTGACTTCTTAAGTTGGTCAATCGCCGTGGCGGTCTGTCCCGTTGGCGTTGCTGGTGCTGCCGGCATCTTAATCGGGTTCTTCTTTTGTTCCTCTTCAATGCGCTTTCTAATTCGTGGTCGGTAGGCGTTAATCATTAACGTTTGTAGGATAGCAAATAACCCACCGATAAAGAAGTACAGCCCTAATCCAGCGGAAGAGGTTAAGGAGATGAAGAAGGTCATGAACGGACTCATCCAGATGGCCATCTTCATCTGTTTTTTCTGTTCTTCCGGGACGCCGACTAGTCCTAAGTAACTTTGGACGGCATAGGCGATGAAGGAGAGGATCGCGAAGATGATACTTGGTTTCCCTAGTGCGATTCCAAAGAAGGTTGCGTGGTACAGGTCCGGTGAATAGCGGATCGCAGCATACAGAGCTGCAAAGACTGGCAACTGAATCAGCAGTGGTAAACAGCCGATCCCACCGGTTAAACTAATGTTGTTATCCCGGTAGAGGGCCATCATTTGTTGGCTAACCGCAGCCTGCTCTTCCGGTGTTTTAGCGGCCTTTTGTTTGGCGGTCAATTCCTTGATCAATGGTTGCACCCGGGCCATCCTTTCCTGGGTAACGGTGGACCGCTTCATCTGCGAGAACATGACCGGGAGAAGAATCATCCGGACAACGACCACGATGACGATAATTGCCCAACCGTAGTTATTACCAAAGTGGGCCGCTAGCCATTCCATTAAGTGCTGCATTGGTTTGGCCATATAGTCATAGACAAAACCATATGGCTTGCCGCTCTTCGTCGTCCGTACACAACCGCTAAGAGTCAGTAGCATTACGGAAAGAAGACCGGCAATGGTAATTCTTTTATGTTTCATTGGTTAATACTAACTCCTCGATTTTCTTATTGAGTAACACTACATATCTTAACTTAAAGCCGTCCTAATTGCTAGCAATGACTAGTAATTATCGCCGAATTGTAAAAGCATCCCCATAGTCTTGACAGGGACCAGCGCTCTTCGTAAGTTTGGTAACTTGGGCGTAGGGGGTGGGTCCGCTAGCTAGGCGGTCAATGAAACTACGGAGGGGACCGGCCTTTCCCTGGGCCTCAACATAGACCTGCCCGCTGGGGAGATTCCGCACAAAGCCAGTAATTCCCATTTCCCGGGCGAGCTGGTAACAGGACCAGCGAAAACCGACCCCTTGAACTAGGCCGCTAATTGTGATTCGATAGTTAAGCATTGTATTCCTCCTTAAGGAAATCTTATTAAATGGTAAACGGTTTAACTGTATTGTACAACATTGATTCATGGTATAATTAGCAAGAAGAAAGGTAGTTATTAATGGAAGAACTAACATCGATTCATAACCAACATGTTAAAGACTGGAAGAAGCTTCAGACCAAGAAGTTCCGCCGCCAGACAGGTGAGTATTTGCTTGATGGTTGGCACCTGGTCAATGAAGCTGTCAAGGCCGGTCACCACATTAACCAGCTGGTTGGGACCGCTGAGCAACTGGCTGATCATGCCGACCTGGTTGACCTAGCGGATGAGGCTTACACGGTTACCCCGGAGATTATGAAACACATTACTGATACGGTCACCCCCCAGGGGATCGCAGCAATAGTTGATCTACCAGATGCGCACATGGTACCGGCTAGTTTTAAGGGGGCCTGGTTGTTCCTCGACCGGGTTCAGGATCCTGGTAATGTCGGTACAATGGTACGGACCGCGGATGCGGCGGGCTTTACCGGAGTTGTTGTTGGCGAACGGTCGGCTGATATTTTTGGCCCTAAGGTTGTACGATCCATGCAGGGGAGCCAGTTCCACCTGCAACTATTGGAGGGGGACCTTCGCAAGTGGATTGCTGACTTTAAGGATGCGGGGGCGCCGGTGTACGGAACCCAGCTTAATCCAGCTGCCAAGAATTTCCGCGACGTTCACCCTGGTAAGACCTTTGCCCTCATTATGGGCAACGAGGGCCAGGGGATGTCTGACCAGTTATTAGCCCAGACCACGGATAATTTGTATATCCCAATGCGCGGAGATGCCGAGTCACTTAACGTGGCCGTTTCGGCAGGAATCCTGATGTTCCAATTAAACCAGGGTTTATAAAAAGTAAGCAAAATGGTTTAAATTTCCCAAGCCATTAGGTATGATAGTAACAATCAATAAGGAAGGGGTATTATATGAAAACAAAGAATGAATGGCGTTATGACCGTGAGTATGTCTCAATTGTCAATGACCTGTTAGCGCAGCCGGCTGTTCAGAAATTAGCCGACTACACCCAGCACCATCATTCTAACCGCCTGCAGCACTCGATTGCGGTTTCATATGATAGTTATCGAATTGCTAAGCGCCTGCACCTGGATTACCGGAGTACTGCGCGGGCAGGTTTGTTGCATGACCTCTTTTACTATGACTGGCGAACAACTAAGTTTGACTTAGGTACGCATGCCTTTATTCATCCCCGGGTTGCTCTGCGGAATGCAGAGAAGATTACCCCCCTGAATAAAAAAGAAAAAGATATTATTTTGAAGCATATGTTTGGCGCAACCTTAGCAACACCACGTTATCCAGAAAGCTTAATTGTCTCGTTAGTCGATGACTTTGAAGCAGAGCACGAGTTCTTTAGTCCACTGCGGGCCAAATTGCGGCGGAAGATTAAGAAACGGCGGATGCGGACAACTTGGTAGAAAGGAGTATGACGATGCCAAAACTTGCTGAAAAGAAGACGACGGACAGCGGCTGTACACTTTGTCCTAAATTTACCCAGACGTTCATGATGCTTGGTAAGAAGTGGAATGGATTAATCATCGAAGTTTTACTAGAGCAGCCCACACTGCGGTTTAAAGACATTGCAAGTGCCATTACAAAGTGCAGTGACCGTGTTTTATGTGAACGGTTAAAAGAATTGGAAGACGAACAAATCGTTGTTCGCCGGACCTATGCGGGGAGTAGTCGGGTTGACTATGCCCTGACTGAGCGGGGCCGGGAATTAGCTCCCGTGATGAAGGCCGTTCACGAATGGAGCGACAAGTGGTGCTAATTTTAGCTTGACCTCTTGTTGGTGAATGACTAAAATAATAAGGTAATTAAAAGCAATGACGAAAACTAGTAGCCGGATTGGTCTGTTAGAGAGCCGTTACCACTTCTGCAAGTAATGGTCAGTACCGGATGGTGAATTTCATTTTCTGAGCTGATACGTAATGGTATTCCGGCTGATCACCGTTATTG
This sequence comes from Limosilactobacillus sp., assembly GCF_051873035.1. Taxonomy (GTDB): domain Bacteria; phylum Bacillota; class Bacilli; order Lactobacillales; family Lactobacillaceae; genus Limosilactobacillus. The sequence continues at coordinate 68,471 of NZ_JBJEEL010000057.1, read as the reverse complement.
ATCGACTTAAGTGTACTGGCCTATTGTGCCAGTAAACTAGGGTGGTACCGCGAAGCTTCGTCCCTATTGGGGACGGGGCTTTTTTGATTTCAAAGGAGTTGAAAAAATGGGATTAAAGGATAAGTTGACCGAACTTCGTGAAGAAGGGCTGGCCGAAATTAAGAATTCACAAGATCTTAAACGAATTAACGAAATCCGGGTAAAGATGCTCGGTAAAAAGGGTCCGATCACCAATGTTTTACGGGGGATGCGGGACCTCAGTGCCGAAGAGCGGCCAGTCGTTGGACAATTTGCTAACCGGGTTCGTGATGATCTGACCTCGGCCATTGAAACGCGGCGGGCTGAGTTAGAACAAGCAGCGATGAATGCTCAACTGGCTGCCGAAAAGGTCGACGTCACCCTACCCGGGACACCAGTCGCCCAGGGGCAACCCCACGTAATCCAACAGATCATTGATCAAGTAGTCGACCTGTTTGTCTCGATGGGCTATGAAGTAGCAGTCGGTGACGAAGTGGAACAAGAGGTTTATAACTTTGAAAAGTTAAACCTACCTAAGGATCACCCCGCACGTGATATGCAGGATACTTTTTACATTACGCCGACGGTCTTGATGCGGACGCAGACCTCACCAATGCAGGCCCGGATGCTGGAAAAACACGACTTTAGTCAGGGCCCGCTGAAGATGATTTCACCCGGTAAGGTTTACCGGCGGGACACCGATGATGCGACCCACAGTCACCAATTCAACCAGATTGAAGGGATGGTTGTCGGTAAGCACATCACCATGGCCGACCTGAAGGGAACGCTGGAGGTAGTGGCTCAATCACTGTTTGGTGACAAGCTGAAGGTTCGGTTGCGTCCTAGTTACTTCCCATTCACGGAACCATCCGTTGAAGCTGATATTACCTGCTTTAACTGCATGGGTAAGGGTTGTGCGATCTGCAAGCACACCGGTTGGATTGAAGTACTCGGTGCCGGTATGGTTCACCCGAATGTTTTGAAGATGTCTGGCGTTGATCCTGAAGAGTACGGTGGCTTTGCCTTTGGTCTGGGGCCAGACCGGTTTGCAATGCTGAAGTACGGGGTTGATGATATCCGGAACTTCTACCAAAATGACGTTCGTTTCCTGAACCAATTCGACGAGAAAGGATAATCTAAATGAAAGTATCATACCAATGGCTTAAAGAATACCTAGATATTGACGTTGCCCCCCGCGAGCTCGCCGAAAAGATCGCCCGGACTTCGGTTGATATTAATGACGTTTACTCCCTAAGTGATGGACTGAAAAAGGTGGTAGTTGGTGAAGTATTAACTTGTGAACCCCACCCGGACTCTGACCACCTCCATGTTTGTCAAGTCAACGTCGGTGAAGATGAACCATTACAAATTGTTTGTGGAGCACCAAACGTTGCCGCCGGTGAAAAGGTAATTGTGGCCCTTCACGGTGCCCGGATCGGCGATAACGTTAAGATCAAGCGGGGCAAGATCCGTGGTGTCCAATCTAACGGGATGCTCTGTGCATTACAAGAACTGGGCTTTAGCGACAAGATCGCCCCGAAGGACTATGAAGATGGTATTTACCTCCTTCCCGATGATGCCAAGCCTGGTGACTCGGTATTTCCATACCTGGGAATGGATGACACCATTATCGATACTGATGTTACCCCTAACCGCGGGGACATGCTTAGTATCTACGGGAACGTCAACGATATTGCGGCCTTTTACGGCTTAAAGCCCCACTTCAAGGAATTAGCCGTTAAGGAAACGGCGGATGAACAGACCAGTGACCTGGTTAGTGCTACGGTAACGGATACTGAATTGGCACCAACCTATAAGTTACGGATTATTAAGGACGTTCAAGTCAGTGAGAGTCCACTGTGGCTTCAAATTAAGTTATGGAACTCTGGTATTCGCCCGGTTAATAACGTGGTGGATGTTACTAACTACGTTTTGCTGAAGTACGGCCAACCACTGCACAGTTATGACTATCAACAATTGCCCGGTCACGAATTTGGTGTGCGGCACGCTAAGAAGGGGGAGGCCTTTACCACCCTTGATGGTGATGAGCACCAACTGATCGCTAATGACCTCGTAGTAACGGCCAACGATCAACCAGTGGCATTGGCCGGTACGATGGGTGGTCAAGGAACAGCGGTTTCGGATTCCACCACCACGGTTGCTCTGGAAGCAGCCATCTTTAACCCGATTATGGTTCGGAAACAAGCCCGTCGTCTCGACCTGCACAGTGAGTCGTCAATGCGCTTTGAACGGGGAATCAACCCGGCAACCGTTGAAACGGCCCTGAACGAAGCTGCAGAGTTAATCAGTGAATTAGCCGGTGGTAAGGTCACGAAGGGGATCGTTACCGCCAGTGAAAAGCCGGCTGAGAGTAAGCAAATTACGCTGTCACTGGCCAAGATTAACCATGTTTTAGGAACCCAGCTAGCAATGGACGAGGTAGTGGATATCTTCAACCGCCTGGCCTTCCCAGTTGAAACGAATGGAAACGACCAGCTAGTAGTAACTGTGCCGGCCCGGCGGTGGGACATCTTTGTGGCCGCCGACCTCTATGAGGAAATCGCCCGGATTTATGGTTACGACAACCTGCCGGCCACCCTGCCAGTAATAACCCGGAACCATGGTGGCCTGAGCCCGCGGCAACGCTTCTTACGGGCAAGTCGCCACGACATGGAAGGCATGGGTCTGACCCAGGCAATTAGTTATTCACTGACGACCGAAGAGAAGGCTAAGCAGTTCCAAATCAGTCCGCTTAATGAACCGATGCTGTTAGACTTCCCAATGAGTTCTGACCACGTGGCCGCCCGGATGAATATTGTCAGTGGCTTGTTGTTAGATATTGCCTACAACGTGGCCCGGAAGGCCGATAACGTTGCCCTATATGAAGAAGGACGGGTCTTCTTACCAAAGGGTGGCGAACGTCCTGAGGAACAGGAACACCTGGCAGCGGCCGTGACGGGTCAAATGGTAGCCAACTCCTGGCACCGTAAGGATCAACCGGTTGACTTCTTCCAGTTAAAGGGAATCGTTGAGCGTTACCTGCATAACCTAGGTATCGCCGGTAAGATTAGCTTTGTAGCCGACGATCGCCGGGCTGAAATGCACCCGGGCCGGACTGCTAACATCCTGATCGATGACCAGTTGGTTGGTTTTGTGGGCCAGGTTCACCCACAAACGGCCAAGGAATACAAGATTCCAGAAACCTATGTCTTTGAGCTAAACTTAGAGGCACTGTTGGCCGCGGATAAGGTGGCTAATGAATACCACCCGATTAGTAAGTACCCGGCAATTACCCGGGATATCGCCCTGTTGGTTGATAGTGACGTTACTAACGCTGACGTGATGGCGATCATTAATAAACGTGGTGGTGCCTTCTTGAAGCAGGTCCACCTCTTTGATGTCTACAGCGGTTTGCACCTGCCAAAGGGCAAGAAGTCCCTGGCATACACGCTGACCTACCAAGATGACCACCACACGTTAACTGAAGAGCAGGTTAACCAGGCCTTTGATAAGGTTACGAAGGCCCTCCAAGACGAATTATCAGCAGAAATTCGTTAATATACAATCGGTCAAGCAGACCGTATTTACCAATAGCAAGGACTCCAGCATCCGATCTTAAAGGTGCCGGGGTCTCTTTGCATCATGGTTGGAACAGGGTAGTGATGGTTAGATGGATGAAGAAAAATTAAAACGGCAAAACCGCCTCGTAATTGGTTTAGTATTTGTATTAATAATCGCCGGGCTAGCAATTCACCAGTATTTTAACTATGCACTTCGCCCAGTGACGCCCCAGAGTCAGAGCAGGGTCACGGTGGTAATTCCCCGTGGTACCACGGATGATGAAGTGGGAACGATTTTACAAAAGAAAAGGTTGATTCGGAGTGCCTTTGTCTTTTCGTATTACTTACAAACACATAAGACCAGTGGGGTTAAGGCCGGACGCTTTGTGGTGAAACGGTCACTAACGGTTCCCCAGATCGTTAACCAACTGCAAGACAGTCGGGCGGCCAAACAACAGCATTAATCTAGTTGCCGCATTTGCAATAGTGCTGTATACTATTTCAGATTAAATTAAAAAGGGAGCACCATATTTAATGAGTACGCAAAATAAGAAGCGACCGATTATCATCGGGGTAACTGGTGGTTCAGGTAGCGGTAAGACGACGGTTAGTCGGGCTATTTATAATGAACTAAAGGGTCAAGACATTCAAATTATTGCCCAGGATACTTACTACAATGACCAGGCTGATATGACGATGGAAGAGCGGAAAAAGGTCAACTATGACCACCCGCTAGCCTTTGATACCGACCTGTTAATCAAGCAGTTGACCGACCTGCGGAATAATAAGGCAATTGAAATGCCGGTCTACGATTATACCCAGTACACCCGTTCATCGAAGACGGTTCATGTGGAACCAACCGAAATTATTATCCTAGAAGGGATCTTGATTTTGGATGACGAACGCTTACGTAATTTGATGGATATCAAGGTATACGTTGATACTGACGATGATATCCGAATTATTCGGCGGATTAAGCGGGACATGGTCGAACGGGACCGGTCACTGGACTCAATTATTAACCAGTATCTGGCAACCGTTAAGCCAATGTTCCACCAGTTTGTGGAACCAACTAAACGCTATGCTGATATTATCGTTCCTGAGGGTGGCGAAAACCACGTGGCCATCGACTTATTGACGACCAAGGTTCGTGACATCCTGGTAAAACGGGGACACACCCTTTAAAAGCAGTTTACAAGCCCCACCAGAAATGGTAATGTTACCACTGAATTAAAGAAAGAGGAGTGAGAGTGTTATGGCTGAAGAAAAAACTTTCCCAATGACCTTAGAAGGTAAAAAGAAGCTGGAAGATGAACTTGAAGAATACAAAATGAAGCGCCGTCCAGAGGTAATTAAGCGAATTAAGATCGCCCGGAGTTACGGGGACCTTTCCGAAAACTCTGAATACGAGTCTGCCAAGGACGAACAAGCAATGGTTGAAAGTCGGATTGCCCAGATTGAAAACATGCTGCAATACGCTGAAATCATTGACAACGAAGACGTGGATAAGGATGAGGTTTCAATGGGCCGGGAAGTAACCTTTAAGGAACTACCGGATGAAGAACCAGAAACCTACACCATCGTTGGTGAATCAGAGTCCGACCCACTGAATGGTAAGATTTCAAACGAATCACCGATGGCGAAGGGGTTACTTGGCCACAAGGTCGGTGAAGAAGTGGAAATTGAAATTCCAAGTGGCACGATGAAGGTTAAGATCTTAACGGTTAAGTAATCAAGGCGGAGCGTGTGACAGAAGTCGGTTACGACGTGTAACTAGGCTATTTGCCACCCCCGCGAACATAAATAGGGGTCCAGAGTTCGGCTTTACCGGACTTTGGACCCCATTTTAGATCTTGAGATAAAAATATTGGGATTCGGTACGGAACATGGTAAAGTTAGTAGTGGGAAAGTGCGATGATGTAGAGCTGACTTAAGGGGATGTTTTTGAGATGAAATTAATTATAACGGATCGTGCCCACCAGTGGTTTAAAGACGAGCTCGGTTTGACCAGCGATACGGGAATTAAGTTCTATGGTAAAACCTATGGCTATACTGAGGTCCACCATGGCTTTTCACCGGCCTTTACTCGCGAAGACCAGCCGGTTGAGCCCATCTTAGAGCAGGTAAAGGATGGAATTGACTACCACATTGATGAGCTTGATGAGTGGTTCTTCAAGGACTTGATTACGACGGTTGACTATAACCCGCAGACTGATGGTCCGGTTTTTCACTTTCAGCATGAAAATGCAGCTGATGGTCCGGACATTGCTGGTATCAGTAAGGAACAAGAGGGTGCTGATGCCACGACCGGTGCTTCACAGCATTAAAGGATAAGAATTATTTGAGTAACTAAAAGGGGAACGGGACAGAAGTCGGTTACGACTTCTGCCCTGTTCCCCCTTCTTTATTCCCTAATTCGTGGGTGGGCTAGTTTCCTAAGTGCTGGTAGGTGGAGCAAGCTGAGTGTCAACAATAAGCTGATGATGCTGATGACGCCACCGAGGAGCAAAAACGGCGGCCGGAAGTGGAGCTTGACCCGGTAGTGCCCGGGAGCCAGCGGAATTGCCATGAAGGTTCCTAAGACGGTATGAGTGGTTGCCGGGTGACCGTTGACGGTGACGTGCCAGCCAGCATTAGCGGGGATGGTGGTCATTAAGACCGACTGTCCGGGCTTTAGATCCACGGTTCCGGTAATCGTCGTGCTGGAATGGTGGTTAATTTTTAGTGGTGACTGTTGGAGGGTACGAAGACTAGTGTTAAAGGGCCGCTGGTTGAGCCGGTAAACGCTAACGTTTTGTAACCACGCGGCCATCTTCTTCAACCGTAGGGTAATGATTACTGGTTTGCCCTTTTGCCGGTGGGCCAAGTTAATCACAATCGTATCCCGATAGTTGTTAGATTGACCAAAGGCCCGGTTGTTAACCCTGATTGAAACGTCATCCTTAACGTTGGGACCGACGGTTAGGTAATAGGAATCATTGGTCGGCGGGGTGAACTTAAGCTGGACTTCTGCCGGCTTTAAGAGGTTTTTCTTCTTAAAGATGGTCCCGGTAATTTGCCGCGCGGGCTGAACATTAATAAACCGCACGGCGGTGAAGTTTTGCACGGTAAAGAGCGAATGGTTAATCGGCCGTCCGGCTAGTGCCTGCATAATTTGTGACTGATAATTGAGTGGATCCAGGGTTGTATGAGCAAGGCCTAAGATCTCGCGGTTGGCACCAAAGGCTAGTGGTAAGGCCTGCTTATTTTGCTTGATTACAATTTTAGAGGTGAAGTTTGTTACCGGTTGTCGGTTCCAATCCGGTCGGTAACCCGAAATTGGCATCTGGGTAGACCGTGGATCACGTTTACTCATCGTATACTTGAATCCTAAGAGCGCATCGGTGACCTGGGTACCATTGGCGTAGGTCACGAAACCGTCACCGGCTGGTTGGCCAATCGCGCCCATGAAGTTGGGGATAATCGGCTCAAGGGTTGAACCAAAGTGGTCGCCAGAATTAAAGTCTCCCTGGAAAGGATCATCCTTGGTCCGGGTAAAGGTCTTGGCGACCCGGAATAGTCCGTGGTCACTAGCCTTGATCTTATGGCTAGCCTGGTCGAGCTGGGTGGTATAGTTGGCAAATTCCCCCTGTGAGACGTAGGCAATGTTATTTAGGCTTGTATAAGCGCTAGTCGCCACATCGCAGATCACCAGGCAGATGAGCAGGAAGTCGTACATCCGTGGCGAATTACGTCGTGGAATGGTGAGGCAGGCAATACTGATAATGGCAAAGCTAAGGCCAATTATCCGTTGGCTGGTGGATAAGTAGCTAAGTTTTAGTTGGCTAACATAGGTGAAAATAGCAGCCACAATGGCCAACGTGAGTAGTACTTGCCAACGACTAAGGTGGTATCCCGGCTGAAGGGTTTTAGCGGCTAATAAGATACACCAGCAGCTAAAGAGAAAGGAAAAACGGTAGGGGTACCAAACCGGGAATTGTCCGGCGTGCCAGAGCAAGTCGAGTGGTTCGTAGCAAAAGGAAAGCAGGAAAAAGGCAGTAACAGCCAAGGCGGTTAGGCGTTGGCTAAGCCGGATACGCCGGTTAAAAAAGTAGAGGAAGGCGGCCAGCATTAAGAGGGCCCCGATATAGTAATTAGGTTGGCCCTTGGGCATTTGGTCGAAGTTAAACGAACCGGGGACTAATTTAGCGAGCATCTTAAACGGGAAGTACTCCCAACGGCTGTGGATGGTATTTTCCGTATAGGTTCCCTTACTTTGGGCTAGGGCGTAAATCGTTGGCAGAAGGGTAACCGCCGCGATACCGGCAGCCGCTAGTGAACTAAGGCCGTACCGGATGAGGGCCCGTCCACGTTGCCGCCAATCCTCCAATACTGGCAGTTGCCAGGCCACCAGCAGGACCGTGAATAGGCAGATCATCCAGGCCATGTAGTAGTTGTCAATCATCATGACGGTGAGCCAGGTGATGTATGTCCCTGCTTGCCGTTGATGGAGCAGTTTTAATAGGCCCCAAATAACTAAAGGAAGGATTATGAGGGCGTCTAGCCAGAGCATGTTTAACTGGTTAGCAATCATCCAGCCGTTAAGGGCGTAGGCAGTACTGAATGCCCAGATTCGTGGCCCGGACTGCCAGCCGGTCTTGGTCATTAGCCAGGCAAAACTAAGACCAGCTAGGCCGTAACGAAGCAGGAGGATTAACATAATGCCTGAAGTGAGGTAACGTCCCGGGAAGCAAAGTAAAAGGAGGTTCAGGGGACTAAATAGGTAGTAGGCATTGGTTCCCCACATCTCGCCACCGAGCCCCTTGGCAAACGAGTAGAAAAGGCTCGTCGGGTGGTGGAGCAGGGCGGCCCGAAAATAAGCAAAAAAGTCGACATACTGTTGTCCAAGGTCAACGGTCAGCAGGCTACTTGAACCAAAGGGGGCCATTTGACGGCAGATAAAGTACCCGCCCATCAGGACGACAGGAAGTAAGAAACTAACGGTTAGAATAATTAAGCGTTGATGTTTACGATAAGCAGATAGCACTAATGAAGCCTCTTTCTCATTTTTTTCACGTACCCCGTATTATATAACGAAAAATATGTTAAAACTGTGACGGAAATTAAAATTAAGTAAATCCCCGCTGAAGTAGTTCATTTTTAGCTAAATAAAGAGTATTATTCTTGTGTTAGTAGTGTTTACTTGGCCTGCGTACCAAGTTAAAATTTGTTAAAATAGTATTCACTACAATGAAGGAGAATTTTGATCCGGTGAAAATTTTTGATCGAATGAGGAACGCCCTTAGTTCCCGTAGTAATAGAAAAAATCGAAATGCACAGTCTATCATTCCGTTTCGATTAAACTTCTTGTTGTGGATTGTCGGTATCTTACTGTTGGCACTAGCGGCCCGTCTTTTTTACCTGCAGGTCCTCAATGGGACGGCGTACAAGGCGGAAGTTAAGCGGTCAGACACGACAATTCAGACCAATAACGTCCAGCGGGGGATGATTTATGACTCACAAGGTAAGGTGGTCGTTGGTAACCAAACGCACCAGGCCATTACCTATACCAAGGGGTCGAACGTAACCAGCGCTGACCTGTACCGTATTGCTAACCGTCTGGGTCGTTACGTTAGCGTATCCAATAAGAATTCCCGGTTAACCAAGCGGAATCAGGAGGATTATTACTTGGCCGATAAGGGACGGCTAAAGCAGATCTTAAAGCACGTTAAGACCTCCGATAGTGAAACGGACGATGCTAAGTATGATAAGGCTTTGAAGTACCTAAGTGCCCACCCGGGAAGCTGGTCCTTATCAAAGCAACAGAAAAATAATGCCCGGATTTATGCCGCAATGAGTGGTGCTTACTCATTGTCAACTACCTACATTAAGGAAACCGGAGTTACTGCTAAGGAATTATCCGAGGTTGGTGAACACCTGGGACAAATGCCGGGTGTAAAGATCGGTACGGCCTGGACCCGGAATTATCCGCAGGGTAAGTCAATGCAAGCCTTAACCGGTGCCGTTTCTACTTCTGGTTTACCAAGTGACGAGGTTAACTCCTTGCTTTCCGAAGGTTACTCCCGGAATGATAGTGTGGGCCAGAGTTACCTTGAAAAGGGCTTCCAGTCTACCCTGGCAGGGTCGAAGTCCCAAACCCAGGTCACCACTAGCGGCAACAACGTTACCAAGGAAAAGGTTAAGTACCCTGGTAAGAAGGGTGACAACCTGGTCCTGACGATAAATTCGCGGTTCCAAAAGCGGGTTCAACAAATCCTGGAACAAAATTATGCCGCTGCCGGGAATGGTTACTCCTCCGGTGTCTATGCCGTAGTTATGAACCCGAACACGGGGGCGGTCTACGCGATGGCTGGGATCAGCCGGAACACGAAGACCGGGAAGCAGACGACCAACCCGATTGGGGCCATTAACCAGCCAATCACCATGGGGTCGGTTGTTAAGCCGGCAACCGTGATGGGTGGTTTGATGAGCCACGTCATTACTCCCGAAAATAACACCTTGACTGATAAGCCAATCAAGGTCGAGGGGATTGCCCAAAAGAGTTCTTGGTTTAACCACGGTGGTGGTGCCAACATGGCGGTGGATGCACCAACTGCCCTAGAAGTTTCTTCTAACTCCTACATGATGCAGTTAATCATGAAGGAAGGGAAGATGAACTACACGGATAACGGTCCGATGACCTTGAAGCCAAGTATCTTCCAAAGGGAGCGGTACTTCTTCAACATGTTTGGCCTAGGGCAAAAGACCGGGATCGATATTCCTGGCGAAACGACCGGTTATGAAGGGCCATCAGATGAAAAGCACATCGGTTCCGCCCTTGACTTGGCCTACGGGAACTATGACGGGTACACGACTATTCAGTTGGCCCAGTACATGTCAACGATTGCCAACGGTGGTAACCGGATGCGGCCATACGTTGTTAAGGAAATCCGGGGGACCAAGAGTAACGGTGAATTAGGGCCAGTTCAATACACAACCCAGCCCCAGGTACAACAAGTTATCCCGGCACCAAAGTCATACTTTGACCTGGTCCACCAAGGGCTCTACTTAGTTACCCACGGGACGAACGCCTACGTTACGGCTAAGAACCTATCGAGCGCCCGGCCATCGATTTCTGGGAAGACTGGGACGGCCCAAACGGTTTCTAACGGTCATGATACGACGACCCTGAGTTTTGCCGGTTTCTCACCTTCGAAGAATCCCCAGGTAGTTGTTGCACTGGCAATCCCCGGTTGTACGAATGATGATGGGGAGGCCAACATCACAATGGCCCGGCAGATTTTCCATGCTTACTGGACGATTGTTCGCCACTCTAGTGAGGGAACCGATAGCGGGAATAATTAACCCCTGTCAAGGATTTTTCCTTAACAAACTTTGACAAACCACTAGCCAAAATGGTTAAGAAATGATATAGTTGTACGAGTTAGGGTTACGATAAATAACCAATTAAAGATTAAAAATATGTTTGGAGGTTTCAACTCATGCGTGTCAACATTACACTTGAATGTACTTCATGCCATGAACGGACTTACTTAACTAGTAAGAACCGTCGTCACAATCCCGACCGTCTTGAATTAAACAAGTACTGCCCACGGGAACAAAAGGTGACCTTGCACCGTGAAACTAAGTAATTAGTTTCGTTTCTTAATCCTGCCGATAGCTATTTCGCTGTTAGCAGGTTTTTTTGTTTTTAGCTTAAGATAGGAGAAGTGAAAATGGCAAAAGAAGAGTCAGCATCACTGGCCCAAGCAATGCAGTTAATGCTCAATGCTGGTGACGCTAAAAAGGCAGCTAAGGAGGCCATCGCGGTGGCCCGTGATGGGAAGTTTACCGAGGCAGAGCAAAAATTGGCAACGGCCCAGGAAAAGTTAAATACGGCACACAATCTTCAAACGAAGATGCTGACGGCAGAGGCCCAGGGTCAGCAAGTTAAGCTAAGTCTACTGACCGTCCATGCCCAAGACCACCTCATGACGGCAATTACCTACATTGACCTAGCCGAAGAAATTATCCGGCTTTACAAACGCCTAGGTGAGTAATGGCGCGTGCTTAGACCAGCTTTTAATGAAAAAACGCTTGCAAATTAATGGGTGAGCGGTGATAATGTTTTATTGAAACCGTTTATCATTATTAGTATAAAGGGGAGATTGTAGAATAATGACGTATTCAAAATCAGAACTGCGTCAGGCCTACATTGCCCGGCTTCAACAGTTAGATGTCAATACACGACTCGGCGAAGAGAAACGGCTAGCATCTGAACTGTATGACCAGCCCGAGTGGATGGGGGCCAAGGTGATTGCCTTGACCCTTAGCCAATCTTTTGAAATTGACACCGCTCCGCTGATCCTCCATGCCCGGCATGAAGGACGGACAGTTGTGGTCCCACGCACCTTACCTCACCGTCAGATGGAGTTTGTGGAGTTAAAGGAAAATACGACATTTAAAGAAACCAGCTTTGGTGTCTTAGAGCCGCAAGATGGCCAGGTTTTTACACCGGACGAAATTGACTTAATAGTTGTCCCTGGTGTTGCCTTTACCACGACCGGGAAGCGTCTGGGCTTTGGTGGCGGTTATTATGATCGTTACCTTAGCAACTACCACGGTAAGACGATTTCATTGGCACTACCGACCCAGGTTGCCGGTGATAATGAGTGGACAGCTGAAGAACATGACCAGGAGATCGACCGGGTGATTACACTCGCGGAGAACTAGCAGATGAAGGCTGATTTTTGGAAGAATAACCCAGTAACGGTTATTATTATTGCTATCCAGGTGATCGTCTATGTTATGATGACCCTGGCTGGTGGTTCAGAGAATTCAGTTATCTTACTCCGCTTTGGTGCATTGCAGGCGGGCCTGGTTCATGCCGGTGAATGGTGGCGTTTGATCACACCGGTATTTGTCCATATCGGTTTTGCCCATATTTTGATCAATAGTATTACCCTTTACTTTATTGGGATGTACGTTGAGCAGTTATTTGGTCACTGGCGGATGGTGGCAATCTACTTTATTAGTGCGCTAACTGGTAACCTTCTCAGTGCCTACTGGCTGCCTACCGGTATTTCCGCTGGAGCTAGTACCGCGATCTTTGGCCTTTTTGGCGCCTTCATCATGTTAGGACTCTCTTTTCGTGATAACCAGGCAATTCGGATCCTCAGCCGGCAGTTTTTGATCCTGGTGGTCTTAAACATTGTGACTGATTTAATGGTTCCAGGAATTGACCTGGCGGGTCACATTGGTGGCCTGTTTGGTGGCTTCTTGGCCGCCTACATGGTGGCAGCACCCCGTCTAGGCCGGGTCAACGTTATTGAGCGCCTGCTCGCGACAGTGGTGCTACTTGCCGGTGTGGTTGCATTATTTATAAAAGTGAGCTGATAAGATGGCGCTACCACGTGAGTATCGGACATTATACGATGTCCAGCAATTATTAAAGCAATTTGATATCTTTGTATATGTCGGTAAACGATTGTATGATATTGAGCTGATGGCAATTGAGTTGGATAACTTATACCAGGCCGGTGTCGTTGATCGCCAGACCTATATGAAGGCTAAACTTGTTCTTCGTAAAGAACATCGTGAAGAAGAGCGCCGCGAAGCAAGCGGTCGCTTATACTAACCCTTAGTAAAATCAGGAGGAAAGTTTATCATGGCAAAGAAATTATTTGGTGTTGATTTAGGTGGGACCACGATTAAGTTCGCAATCTTGACCCAAGATGGTGAAATCCAACAAAAGTGGTCAATTCGGACGAATATCTTAGATGATGGTTCACACATCGTTCCTGATATTATCGATTCAATCAACCACCACTTGGACCTTTATAAGATGACTCCGGACCAATTCGTTGGTATCGGAATGGGGACGCCCGGGACAATTGACCGGGAAGAAGGAACCGTTGTGGGGGCCTTTAACCTAAACTGGAAGACCACGCAACACGTTAAGGAACAGATCGAAAAGGGAACGGGCATGAAGTTCGCCCTTGATAACGATGCCAACGTAGCCGGCCTTGGTGAACGCTGGAAGGGTGCCGGTAATGAAGGTGATGACGTGGCCTTTATTACTTTAGGTACCGGTGTCGGTGGTGGATTAATTTCCAACGGTCGACTGGTTCATGGTGTCGTCGGTGCCGGTGGTGAAGTTGGCCACATGATTGTTAAGCCGAATGGTTACCTTTGTACTTGTGGAAACCGGGGTTGCCTGGAACAATACGCTTCCGCAACCGGGGTTGTTCACATTGCCCAAGATAAGGCCGAAGAATACGAGGGTAACAGCCGTCTGAAGGCAATGATCGATAATGGTGATGAGATTACCTCTAAGATCGTCTTTGACTTGGCTAAGCAAAACGACTACCTGGCAAACACGGTTGTCGATGAAATGGCCTTCTACCTAGGCTTGGCCTGTGCTAACCTGTCTAACGCCCTGAACCCAGAATACCTGGTTATCGGTGGTGGTGTTTCCGCTGCTGGAGACTTCCTGCTGAAGCGGGTTCAAAAGAACTTTGAGAAGTTTGCCTTCCCAACCGTTCGGACCTCTACAAAGCTGAAGTTGGCACAACTCGGTAACGATGCTGGTGTGATTGGTGCGGCATCACTGGCACGCCAGTTTGAACAAGCCTAAGCGAGGAGAATGAATCGTGGTACTCGGAATTAGTAATGGGCTGTTAACGGTTAATATAGTTATAATCATCTTGATCCTGGCTTGGTTGATCAGCTGGGGCTGGAGCTACTGGCGCCGGAACCACTACGCAACTGTTCTGGATCAAGAAGATTTTCAAAAGGGGATGCGGAAGGCCCAGGTAATTGACCTTCGTCAGGAAAAGGATTTTGCTGCTGGGCATATCCTGGGTTCCCGGAACCTTCCTTACATTTACCTCCGTCAACAGTATGGTGAATTACGGCCTGACTTACCGGTTTACATGTACGATGAGTCAATGACCTTATCAACCCAAGCGGCAGCTTTCTTAAATAAGCATGGCTACAAGAAGTTGTACATCTTGCGGAATGGTTACCGCGAATGGGACGGTAAGACCAAGAAGAATAAGTATTAAGTTAACAAAGCGGCCCCTAACCGGATCGGTTTTACCGAACGTTAGGAGCCGCTTTTATTATTGACTGGCTTTTTAACCACTTTAGGACAGTGATCTTATATAATAGTGATGAAATTAGAATTGATGAGCCGACCGGTTCTTACGAGTAGCTGCCCGCCGGTTTTCGTCAAACTTAATTTCTTCTTCTTCAGCTGGTTTAATAACGGTCTTGTGGAAGGCAACAGCACCGCTAGCGATTGCTGCGAGGGTGGAAGCCGTTCCGATTAAGAATCCCTTGGTTAATGCTTTCATTTAGGTATTCCTCCTTTTTAGTATCAGGCTTACCCTTATTATGACTGTCTTTAAGGCATTTTACCAGTGATTCAGATTAAATTTAGAAGTTTATAAGGAAGTTTAGAAATGAAGAAAATTATTGCAATTGTCGGGCCGACCGCGGTGGGCAAAACAGCATTGTCCATTCGCCTGGCCCAGGCCGAAAATGGGGAAATTATTTCTGGTGATTCCATGCAGGTTTACCGGCACCTTGATATTGGAACTGCCAAGGTGACGCCAACGGAAATGGCTGGTGTACCCCACCATTTGATTAACGTGTGTGCAATTGATGAGCGCTATTCAGCGGCCCGCTTTAAAGCGGCGGCCACGAAATGGATTGATGACATTACTGCCCGGGGGCGGTTGCCAATTATTGCGGGTGGAACGGGCTTTTACCTGCAGGCCCTTACCGAAAACCTTGCTTTAGGGCGCGACCACTATGATGAGCAGTCCGCTGCGATCCGCCGTCACTGGAACCAGGTAGCTGCCGAAAAGGGAAATAGTTACCTTCAACAACACCTAGCTAAGTTAGACCCCGTAGCCAGCCAGCAAATCCCAGTAGGCAACCGGCGCCGCCTGATCCGGGCCATTGAGGTTGTTGAAAAAACAGGCCAGCCCTTCTCTAGTCAGCCGCATTCGGCTCCCGATGCGGATTTCCTATTAATTGGTCTCAATACTGACCGGGCGGTATTGTACCACCGAATTAACCAGCGGGTGGACCAGATGATGGACCGGGGACTGGAAAGCGAGGCGCGCTGGCTCTTCGATCAGGGAGGGGAAAACCTCCCCGCCGGAAAGGGAATTGGCTACCATGAGTTCTTCCCGTACTTTCGTGGTGAGTGTACCCTGGACGAGGCGGTCGCTAAGGTTAAACAGGACTCCCGTCACTATGCCAAACGGCAGTTAACTTGGTTCCGCAATAAAATGCCGGTTCACTGGTTTGACCTGGTTAGTGGTCAGGATAGTATTCAGGATATTAAGTCGTTGGTCGATGATTGGTTAAGAAAGTAAAGTTGCCGAACATATTTGCTTGCGATTGCCGAAAAGTTTCGGAATAAAATTGACTTGGTCCGCAGAGGTTGTTATCCTAAGAACCGTATTGAGGAAGGGTTAACGTTGATGATAAGTCTAAGTTTCATCAATTGGTCTATTCCAGTCTGGAAAGATGAGTTAGTCTGAACTTAATTTTATTAATGATGGCATGCGACGTGAGAGTTTTTTACGAAAGGGAATGGATAAAATGGCAAAGCGAGAATTGTCAAAAGATGAAGTTCGCAAGATGGTCAAGGATGAAAACATCCGCTTCTTGCGTGTGATGTTTACTGACTTATTGGGGACAATTAAGAGTGTTGACCTGCCCGTTAGTCAACTTGACAAGCTGATGGACAATAAGATCATGTTTGATGGTTCTTCGATCGATGGTTTTGTACGGATTGAAGAAAGTGACATGTACCTTTACCCTGATATGGCAACCTGGTTAGTCTTCCCTTGGGGTGCTGAACACGGTAAGGTTGCTCGGGTAATCTGCAGTGTCCACAAGGTAAATGGTGAACCCTTCCTTGGCGATCCCCGTAATAATCTGAAGCGGGTTTTACATGATATGCAAGCGATGGGCTTTAAGGACTTCAACATCGGTCCAGAACCGGAATTCTTCCTTTTCAAGACTGATGACCAGGGTAACCCAACCCAAACCGTCAATGACCAGGAAAACTACTTTGATATGGAACCGGCCGACCGTGGTGAAGACTGTCGCCGTGACATTGTCTTAGCACTGGAAAAGATGGGCTTTGACGTTGAAGCGGCCCACCACGAAGTTGCCCCTGGTCAACACGAAGTTGATTTTAAATACTCCGACGCCTTAGAGGCCGCCGACAATATCCAAACCTTTAAGCTAATTGTGAAGACCATTGCCAAAAAGTATGGCCTGCACGCGACCTTCATGCCAAAACCATTATCCGGAATTAATGGTTCCGGGATGCACTTAAACATGTCCCTGTTTAACCAGGATGGCAAAAACGCCTTCTTTGATGACCAGGATGACAAGAAGCTTTCCCAAACGGCTTACCACTTCCTGGGTGGTCTGATGAAGCATGCCCGGAGCTACACTGCTATTTGCAACCCAATTGTTAACTCTTACAAGCGGTTGGTCCCTGGTTATGAAGCACCAGTTTACGTTGCTTGGTCCACGTCCAACCGTTCACCGCTAATCCGGATCCCAAGTGATCGGGGGATGGGAACCCGACTGGAATTACGGTCCGCCGACCCATCTGCTAACCCATACCTGGCAATTGCAGCGGTCTTAGAGGCCGGTCTTGATGGCTTGCGGAACGAACTGCCAGCAATTCACGAAGTTGATGAAAATATCTACCAGATGACGGCAGCTGAACGAAAGGAAAAGGATATCCGCAACCTGCCCGATACCCTGCACAATGCCCTAAAGTCCTTGGCCGAGGATGAAGTAGTGAAGGGTTCCATGGGTGAACACATTTACCACAGCTTCATGGAAGCTAAGACGCGTGAATATGACTCCTACCGTCAACACGTTTCAGATTGGGAACGTAAGCGGTACATGGAAGAATACTAATTAATTTAACATAGAAAACCTTATTAAGACGTCCGACAGTACTGTGCGGCTTCACAGTTTGTTGGGCGTCTTTTATGCGGCCAACCCGCCCTGGTGAAAGGCGGGGAACTTGCATTGACAAATGAGCACATTCAGATAAAATTATAATTGTTGAACTAGTGGCATTTTTAGGCCGCTAACTAGTTACTAAAGGAGAATCGTAATAATGGATCAAAAGGTTAGAGTTCGGTATGCACCAAGTCCGACTGGTTTCTTGCATATTGGAAATGCACAATCAGCATTGTTTAACTACTTATTTGCACGGCACTTTGGTGGAACCATGGTATTACGGATTGAAGATACCGATACCAAGCGGAACGTTAAATCCGGTGAAGATAGCCAGCGGGAAAACTTACACTGGTTAGGGATTGACTGGGATGAAGGTCCTAACAAGCCTAACCCGAAGTACGCACCTTATCGGCAAAGTGAACGGAACGAAAAGGGCATTTACCACAAGTACATCCAAGAACTATTGGATAAGGGGATTGCTTACAAGGACTATACGACTGAAGAAGAACTTCAAGAAATGCGTGAACGTCAACGCGCTAATGGTGAGGCTCCACACTATGATGGTCGTTGGTACGGTAAGAGTGAAGAAGAACAAAAGGCTGCTGAAGCCAAGGGATTAAAGCCAACTATTCGTTTCCACTTCCCAAAGGATCATGAATACGAATGGGACGACATTGCCCGGGGCCACGTTTCCTTTAACTCTGACAACCTTGGTGGTGACTTCATCATCGAAAAGAGTGATGGGATGCCAACCTACAACTTTGCCGTTGTTGTTGATGACCACTCCATGGAAATCACCCATGTCCTTCGTGGTGCTGACCACATTTCTAACACCCCTAAGCAGATGGCGATCTACGAAGCTCTTGGTTGGGAACACCCAGTCTTTTGCCACATTCCGTTGATCTTTAACCCGAAGACGCGGAAGAAGTTGAGTAAGCGGGATAAGGATACCCTGCAGTTCATTAATGAATACAAGAAGCATGGTTACTTACCAGAAGCCATCTTTAACTTCATCGCCTTCCTTGGTTGGTCACCAAAGGGCGAGCGGGAAATCTACTCTAAGGATGAATTGATCAAGGTTTACGATCCAAAGCGGATGTCAAAGGCACCAGCTTACTTTGACCAGAAGAAGCTCGACTGGATGAACGCTCAGTACATCAAGAAGATGGACGTTGATGAATTGGCCAAGCGGACGATGGAATTGGTTAAGGAAGGTGAAACGGAAGAGGCTAAGCGCCTTCAAAGTATTCCGGAAGACCAATGCGAAGACATCATTAAGAAGACCATCCACGTTCACCAACGGGATGTTGACAAGCTATTGGATGTCATTTCCTATTCTTGGGAATACTACACCGTCTTAGACCAACACTTTAACTACGACCAGATTATCAATGACGATAGCTTTGACAACCAGGATGTGCTGGCCGTTTTAAAGGGCTTAAAGGAGAAGCTAGTTAACGGTGACGATGACTTGGACTACAGTCAGGCCATCAAGGAAGTAGGTAAAGAAACTGGTATTAAGGGTCGTAACCTTTACTTCCCACTGAACCTCGCCTTTACCGGTTCAACTTCGGCACCACAGATTTTTGAAATCATGGCTATTTACCCGAAGAAGACCGATGTTGAATTGCTTGACCGGATGATCAATGCAATGAACTAGGATAGCAGGCAGAAATAAAAAAACGGGCCGGCGAAAAGTTATTTTCGCTGGCCTGCTTTATTTTTAAAAAATGAAAAGCGGCTCTCTTCAGCCGCTTTAATAAACCGGATTGCTTCAAAAAGCTTAGTCGCTCAGTTTCTTGGCTTCTTCGTCAAGCTTTGCGAAACCAGAGCCATCAGGCTTCTTACTCCCACGCTTTTCCATGGCCTTACGAGCCATTTCCTTACGTTCTTGCTTACTTAATGCCATAGTTAACTTCGCCTCTTTTCGAAACGCTCCATTAAGTAACAGGTATAAACCTGTTAATATTATTATAGTTCAGCTGATCAGAATTGCAAAGGGTCGTCGTGAAACGTGGCAAATTCTTTACAATTTTCTTGGTACCGTGTAGCTGTTTTGACTTTCCATAGTAAATTGTCATCGTTGTACTATTGCAAAAAGGGTAAAATGTGCCAAAATGGTTTTAGTAAAATAATTAAGCAATTATAAAGTTTTTGCCAAGAATTAATCACGCTACGTGATTTTCAGCTACTATTAAGTTAGTGATTGCAGACAAGGAGTAGTGCTTTATGGCGAATGAAAAACATGGAAATAAAGCTGTTGACATCAGTACATTGATTGAGCACCGGGTGGCGACTAAGGTTAAGTACTTACAAGAACTTAACCAGGCAGTTGAAGCACATCATGACCGGGAGATCTACCGGCTGTTAGATAACCGCCGGTATGCGAAGGAGATTGAGCACCGGGAACAACAGCCTAATGACGAGGGCGTAATGAGTTTAGTTGATGACTTAGCAGATCAGTTGAGCAACTACCTCAGTGTCAACTTGATTAAGTACTTAGGGCATGCTTACCCATTCTTTTACTATGAGGAATACCAGACTGGCCACTACCGGATTTACTTCGGTAATTGGTGGGATCGGCGGCAGTTCGGTGAATTAGATGTTTTAAATGTTCGTTTTTCTTTTGGCCGGGACGAATACGAGAAACTTGCGAAGTCATTTGAACTGGGCCGGAAGAATAAACGGTACAACAGTGACCGGATTGAAAAAATCTCTAATCAAAACGACCATTTACAGTCATTAATTGATCACCAGGCTGCCCGGGAACAGAAGCGGCAGCAGGTTGAATCGCAACTGGAAGAGGTTAATTCCCGCTCCAGTATTTTTGAGTCGAGTAAGAATAAGGAAACCCGTCAAGAACTCGTGGATCAACTGCAAAAGTTAGAGGATGAAGAGCAGGAGGCCCGGACTGCTAACAAGACGATCCGGGAAAACGATCAAGTGGTCTTGGCTCTTTCTAAGGAAAACACGATTCTGAGTTATGAACAAAAGAGTATTATTGACACTTTCGGTAGCTTTGAAGACTTTGAATTGGCCAACCGCAACTTATATGCCGACTACCTGGCCAGCTTGACTGACGGGCAGCAGGATGGAAAGCAGGTGAGCGCAGATGAACAATAATAAGATGATTAGCTCACCAAGCGAGCAGCTCACCGCGCTAGCTGATTCCTTTAAGGACGTTTTAAAATTGGGCCAACGCTATGTCGACCTGCTTGACCAGCTAGCCCAGACGGATGACGCCGAAGAAATGCTGGCGGCGACGAACCAACTAGTAACGCTGGACTTGCAGAATGCATTTATTAACTTCCCCCAGCACTACCAGGCGGCAGACTACTACCTGATCTTTATGGGGCGGTTGCTGGAAAAGCATGGGATTGACGCGGTCAAGATTAGTGAAAACGCGCGGCACGAATTTATTGCCCGGATTGATTCAATCGCTGACCGGGAATCATTTAAATTTATTGTTAATCACGGTGAGGCGGCCTTTACGGAGCAGGGAGAGCAAGAGCCGCTCTTTTATCTGGACCTTGCCAACCGCTTCCTGCAGTTTAATAACCAGGCCCTGGTCAACTACTTTATCGTTCGGGCATTAAAGCAGCATACGGATCTTGAATTACGGGATGCCGTCAAGCCGTTAATTTCATTTGCCAAGGACTTGGCAGCCGACCTTGACTTTACCATTAATTTGGGAATCTTGAACACCACCAATGAGGAACACTTTAACTTGGTACAACCAGACCTTGACCTCCGCGTGATTGACCGGCTCTTTGTCGCTACCGCGGAAAACGACTACATGTTAATGAACCTGCCACACAATAACGGGGCCGAACTAGTCTTGGATCAAGGAATTAAACTAGATATTGCCTTTGATCCTGATGACTACAGCCAGCAGTGGTTCTTTGCCGTGCATGATCCTGCATCCCAAGTTTCATTCTTCGATACCCTTTTGCACTATAACCTCATCCGAAAGTGGTTCTTGGCTAACCGGGCGGCCTTAGCGGTTCGGTCCGAAAAGATGGTTTTAGCTAGTGACGATCACGAAGTCAACGCTACGGATGCTGAACCGACGGAGGTCTTTACACCCGATGGTAAGAGTCAACCAGTAACGAACGGCGGTGACCAGGATGAAAGATAATGAATTAAACATTACCAAGATGCTACATGAGGTAATCGACCTGGAATTAACGGTTGATGACGCACTGGAACTGATGATTGGTCCGGAGGCGCGGTTACAAACGGCTTATTTACAACTGGACTTACAGCTGAGTGCCTGTGCCAAGGTTGCCGGCTGGGCGGATGTTTTACACCCAGACCATCGAATCGATCGGCCGCAACTATTAAAGGATTATGTCCAGGCGTTAGCGTGGTTCCTCTTGGCAAGTGCTAAGCGGCAGTGGACACATTTGATTGTTTTAGATCAGCAACAGTGGCAACGGATTACCGATGCCGAAGAGAAGACCAAGTTAGCGGACCTTAACCGTGAATACTTAGCGGTTAAGAATTTCTTGAACAGTGCCTACTTTAGCCGCCGCCAAGAAGACTTTCGCCATGCTTGGCACTTATGGCTGAAAATGGGCTTAGTTGACTTTGGCTTTACCCCTGCTGAAATTAGTGCTGCCTACCAGAAAATGGTAACGACGCTTAACCAGAAGTTTGCCGAAGATTAAGTATGAAGTAAAAATCATCTCAAAAAATAAAAAACGGCAGTTCATTTGAACTGCCGTTTTTTAAGTTAAATGGAGCGAGAGGGACTTGAACCCTCAACCCTCGGTTTAGAAGACCGATGCTCTATCCAGTTGAGCTACCGCTCCAGACAACCTCCAGTATATAATTGCTGCCAAATCGTTGTCAACCGTTCCTAGTCCGATATTAAAACATTTATTGAAAGAAAGCTGTTAACTGTTTGACAAGAGCGGGCTGATGAACCTATACTTTAAATTAGTAGAAGTATGGAAGGGAGAAGAACTGAAACTGGCTATGAAAGGATGATGGTTTATGGCTGTTAACAAGACCGACCCTCGCGTAGTTAAAACTAGAAATAGTCTACGCAAGGCCCTTGTTTATCTAATGCGGCGTGAAAAGATTGAAGATATTAGCGTCCAGAAGATTACAGAAACTGCCAGCATCACCCGCGGAACTTTCTATCTCCATTACAAGGATAAGCATGATTTTATTCAATCAGCGATTAAGGAAATCTTAGATGATTTCTTTGCCGAAGTAATGGTAGATAGTCGTGACTTAAGTTTGTCAACGGAGCGAACGGTGCAGGTATTTTCTGTAAGCAAGGCTTTTCGCTACATTGAAAACAACGCCGACGTTTTTGATGTTCTGTTAAATAGCGAAAAGACCGACTTTTTCTATGAACAGATGTATGATCGTTTGGCGAACTACTTAACCGATTATTATGAAACTGTGAGTGATAGTCAAAAGCAGTCTTCGGTTCCTCTTCAGCTACAGGTTTCCTTTATTGATTCGGCATTTCTTGGCCTAATTCGTCACTGGTTAATGGACGGGATGATTTACACTGCCCATTACATGACCCAAAGTGTTGAGAAGATGTTTAGTCAATTCGACCGGGTTAACGTTGCTATCGCTGGTTTCTTTGTCGGCGGAGAAGATTCAGCCTTGGAGGACGTCTAACGGTTGCCCCAATCTGCAGTTTGAAAGTGGCTGGTAGAAAGGCAAGGCTTTCTACCAGCTGCTTTCCTTTTTAAATGCTATTTAGTAGTTGACGATTAGGCCTAAATTTGCTATCATACAAACGTTGTATTTGTGAACCAACAACTACAACCGCACGCTATCAAGTTTAAAGCACTGCTGCTTGATTCGGCGAGTCTTAGATATTAAGGAGGTGCACAATATGTACGCAATTATCGTTACTGGCGGCAAGCAATACAAGGTTGAAGAAGGTAAGTCCATCTTCGTTGAAAAGCTTGACGCAAAGCAAGGTGACAAGGTCACTTTTGACAAGGTTGTCCTGGTAAGTGGTGACGACACCAAGATCGGTACGCCATTTGTTGATGGTGCTGCTGTTGAAGGGACTGTCGAAAAGCAAGGCAAGGAAAAGAAGGTTGTTACTTTCAAGTACAAGCCTAAGAAGCACACCCACACTAAGCAAGGTCACCGTCAACCATACACTAAGGTTACGATTGACAAGATCAACGCTTAATGCGGAGGTGAACCAATGATTCGAGCACATTTTAAGTTAGATTCGAATCGGCGAATCACCAACTTTACGATTACCGGGCATGCCGACGCCGGTCCCTATGGACAAGACATTGTCTGTGCAGCGGTTTCGGCACTAGCTATCTCCACTATCAATGGTCTCGAACATGTTGTCCATGTGAAGCCGCAAGTGGAGAGTGATAATCAAAATGGGGGCCTCCTAAAGGTTGCCCAGCTGGGAGTTGATCACGATAGTCAGCTCCTCCTGAATACTCTAATGAATGGCTTACTTGACGTTCAGGAGAGTTATCCAGATAACATTGAAGTAAAAATGTTAAACTAAAGTTCATTGCTGGAGGTGAACAACTATGATTATGGATTTGCAATTCTTCTCCCACCACAAGGGGGGTGGTTCCACTGCTAACGGTCGGAACTCAGCTGGTCGTCGTCTTGGTACTAAGGCTGCTGATGGTTCAATGGTTACTGCTGGTTCTATCATCTACCGTCAACGTGGTACGCACATTAACCCAGGTGAAAACGTGGGTCGTGGTGGCGATGACACGCTTTACGCAAAGGTAGCCGGTGTTGTTAAGTTTGAACGCATGGGCCGCAGCAAGCGTAAGGTATCAGTTTACCCAGTTGCTGAATAATAAATTAAAAAGGTTGGGAGTTTTTCCGGCCTTTTTCTTGTTTTAAAGAACTTTGCGCTAAGGGCCAGGAGATTCACCCCCCTGCCTGTACTAACGGGAGATGGGAAGACGGACGAAGTAGTACGTCTGAACCCATCTTTTTTATCAAGGAGGAAAAAATGGCAAGTCGGATTGAACGGTTGCAGGGACGGCTGGGAAAGCTTTATCTGGATGCCTTCCTGGTTACCGACCCAACCAATGTTTACTACCTGACCGGTTTTCACCTGCTGGCGGGAGATGGCTTTTTACTGGTAACCGCTGACCGGGCAATTATCGTCTCCGATGCGCGCTACTCATTGGCGTTGCAGGAGTTTGACAGTGATGAGGTCGTTGCGGCGGTCAGTCAGGATTACTATGATGATTTAAACCGGATCTGCCAAACGATGAAGGTCAGTGTCTTAGGCTATGAAAGTACCATCTCATACTACCTATATGATGTGCTTGATGAGATCATGCAGGCGGACCTGGTTCCCTTTACGAACTTAATTGAAAAGATGCGCTTAGTAAAGGAAAGCACCGAGCTTGCTAAGTTACGGCAGGCGGCGGACCTACATACGGCGGGCTTTAACTACCTATTGAATGAGATTCATCCGGGGGTGAGTGAGGAGCATTTAGCAAACCTACTTGATTTTTGGATGAAAGAACACGGGGCAACCGCCGCTTCTTTCCCGACGATCATTGCTAGTGGTGCTAATGCAGCTAAACCGCATGCGACCGCCAGTAAGAAGCTAATTGAAGATGGTGACATCGTGACGGTTGACTTTGGTTACTTTGTCGCTGGTTATACGGCTGATATGACCCGGACGGTGGCGGTGGGGTCAGTTGATCCAGAACTCCGTGATGTTTACCAAATCGTTAACACGGCCCGCCAGGCGGTTATTGACCAGGTTAAGGTCGGTCAGCGGGGTAACCGTTTAGACGCTGCCGGCCGCCGCCTAATTGAGGAAGCGGGTTACGGGGATGAGTTTAACCACGGGATGGGTCACGGAATCGGACTGGCCGTTCATGAACTGCCGGCCAGCTATGGTCCAGGAACACCAGATGTCAAGTTACATAATAATGAAGTGATTACGGTTGAGCCGGGGATCTATATTCCCGAACTTGGTGGTGTGCGGATTGAAGATGATGTCGTGGTTACCCACGGGGGACCCCAGGTGTTAACGTTAGCACCAACTGAACTACTAATTGTGGGGGACTAAAGATGGCGGCTCAACTAGAAGTTCTATATGATGAGATTAACCACCGGGGACGAACGGCCCTGGCTGCGGGTCGAGAAGAGCTTGACCCGTATTTGGCGGGGCGGATGGTTGATTCGCGCGCCGGGTTAACACTTTTAGGACACCTACCAGCCCACGTGTGCCGCAATCTCGAATTTTACTTGCAAACCATTGCCCAACTGGCCCCAGACCAGTACTATTACCCGGCCCAGGACATGCATATTACCGTGATGGACCTATTAGCGGCTCAAGCTGACTTTTCGTTAACGGCGGCTCAATTTGACCACTACCAACGGGTAGTTGCACCGCTGGTTGCTAGTACGCCACCGATTCATTGGCGTATTCAGGGCCTGATTGTTAGCCCATCTGCAGTTATGGCGCGGGGCTTTTATAGTCCAGAACTAGCCGACCTGCGGAACCGCCTTCGACAGGCACTACCTGCGGCGGGGTTAAAGCTAACGGAACGTTACCCCACCTTTTCGGGTCATGTGACGGTGGTTAGGTTCAAAAGGCCCCTTAAGGAGTCGGCCGCGCTACTAGCAAAGTTAGCGGCCGCAAAGAATCTGGACTTTGGGGCCTTTAGTATGCACTCGTTAGACCTGGTTGTTCACGACTGGTATAATCACCAAATAACGTCAACGGCCCACCTCCCGCTTGCGGACTGATGGCCGTTGATTTTTAGTGCCAATTAGTGCAAAATAGATAGGGTATATAAATGGCAAATGTCAATCACGATCTAATTATTAGCTCGACGAATGGTTAATGGAGGGTTAAAGATGCCAGAAGAATCAAAAATTGTTTTAAATGATGACCAATCTTTGGGAACAATTCAGATTGCACCCCGGGTATTGGAAATTATTGCTGGTTACGCGGCCAGCGAAGTCGAAGGGGTATCTAAGATGTACGGTTCCTTTGCCAACAGTGTTGGTGAATTATTGGGCCGGTCTGGACACCGCCGGGGCGTTAAGTTGACGAATGACAACGATGAATTGTCAATTGATGTTGATGTCTTCGTTGAATATGGTGCTTCGGTTCCGAAAGTAGCAGCGCAGATCCAAAAGCGGATTAAACAACAAGTAATGTTAATGACGGACCTCGTAGTTACCGAGGTAGATGTTCACGTTAAGGGAATCGTTGCGCCCCAAGAAGAACAACAGGTAGATCCAGATAACTTATTTGGCGATGATTCAGAAGACGACGATGGAGGTAATGACTAAGCATGAGTTTGACTCGGCACGCAATTCGTGAAGAGGCGTTTCAGGTCCTCTTTGCCTTACAGACAAACCCTGAAGTAGACCTTGATACGGTATACCAATCAATTCCTCACCATGATGAGCAGGAGCTACCGGCATACGTTAAAGAAGTGGTGACTGGAGTTAGTGACCATCAAGCAGAACTTGACCAGCAGATTAGTTCGGTCCTTGCTAGCGGCTGGACAATCAACCGCCTGGCTAAGGCTGACCTGATTATCCTCCGTCTTGCACTGTATGAGATGCAATTTGTTGACACGGTACCGACTGCGGTCGCAATTAATGAAGCGCTAGAATTGGCCAAGACCTTTAGCAATGACAAGTCACGTAAGTTTATTAACGGGGCACTTGGCAAATTTGAAAAAGATAATCAGCTATAAAAAAGCAGCGGCTGGAGAAGGCAGGGTTTTCTCCGGCCGCTATTTTGTAAAGTACCTATGTTAAAATAGGTAGTACTTGAGGAGGAAAAGTGATGGCAATCTTAATCGATGGTAAGCAACTAGCTAAACAGGTCAATGAGCAGACCCAACAGCGCGCTGCTGATTTACAGGCCCGGGGAATTAAACCCGGTATTGCGGTGATCCTCGTTGGCGATGATCCGGCCAGTCAGATCTACACCCGGAATAAACACCGGTTGGCGGTAAAAATGGGGTTAAAGTCTGCTCTTTACCGTTTTCCTACCGATGTCAAACAGACGACGGTGATGGCAACGATCAGTGAACTAAACGCCGATGACGACATCGACGCGATTATCGTCCAAGAACCCCTCCCTGATCACTTAGATGCGGTCGCCATCACTAATGCCATCCGTCCCGATAAAGACGTTGATGGCTTACACCCTAGCAACTTAGGAAAGCTATTTGCAAACCAACCGGGTCATTACCCGGTTGCCTGCACTCCCCGGGGAATTATGCGGATCTTTGACCACTATGAAGTTCCTTTGGCAGGGGCCAACGTGGTCATTGTGGGACGAAGCATCCTGGTGGGTAAACCATTGTTAGCGTTACTGAATAATGCTAACGCGACGGTTACCATGGCCGGTCGGCATACCAAGAACCTTCGTCAGTTAACCAGCCAGGCCGATATTTTAATCGTAGCCACTGGAATTGCCCACTTTATCGGTGCTGCTGATGTTAAAACGGGGGCCGTGGTTATTGATGTGGGCATGGACCGCTTGCCGTCCGGGAAACTAACTGGTGATGTTGACTTTGCTGCGGTTAAATCCAAGGCCAAGCTGATCACCCCAGTTCCTGGCGGGGTAGGGCCAATGACGATCGCCAGCTTAATGGAACAGACTGTTGACCTGGCTGAATGGAGAAGAAATGGACAGAGATAAGTATTTAACGGTTAGTCAGCTAACTAAATATTTAAAACTAAAATTTGACCGTGATCCCTACCTCCAAAAGGTTTACTTGACGGGAGAACTTTCTAACTTTCGTCTACGCCGGGGACACCAGTACTTTAGCCTGAAGGATGACAATGCGGTGATTGATGCCGTCATGTTTCGTAGTCAGTTTAGTAAGGTGAAGTTTACCCCAGAAGAGGGGATGAAGTTATTCGTAAGTGGTCACGTCAGCCTGTATGAACGGAGCGGCCGCTACCAGATTTATATTGATACAATGGAGCCGGATGGTGTGGGTTCCCTCTACCTGGCCTTCGAGCAGCTAAAGAAAAAGCTTAGCGCGGAGGGGCTCTTTAACCGGCCTAAGAAGCCGATTCCGACCTTTCCCCAACGGATTGCGGTGGTCACCAGTTTAAACGGGGCAGTCATTCGGGATATTAACACTACTGTCCGGCGGCGGTATCCGATCGCTCAGGTGGTCCTTTTCCCAACCGTTGTTCAAGGTGATAAGGCCGCGGCCGATATTGCCCGGCAAATCGAGCGGGCAGATGAAATGGGGAACTTTGACACCCTGATCATTGGTCGTGGTGGGGGCTCAATTGAGGACCTCTGGCCATTTAATGAAGAGGTTGTTGCCCGGGCAATTGCCAAATGTCAGTTGCCGGTAATCTCGTCGGTGGGTCACGAAACCGATACGACCATTGCTGACCTGGTTGCCGATCGGCGGGCCGCAACCCCAACCGCGGCTGCGGAATTGGCAACCCCCCAACGGCTTGATGATACCTTAATGGCAATTCAAGACCTGCAGCGGCGGCTGTATAATATTATGAAGTCCCAGATTGACTTTGATAAGAAGCAGCTTACTAAGTTGACCCAGAGCTATATCTTTCAACAGCCGACCCGCTTATACGAAAATTATGCCCAAAAGGTTGACCAATTAACACAACGCCTGGCCCAGCTTCAACAGCAACAGCTGACGGCCGCCCAAAATCAACTGACGCAGTTACAAAATAAAATGGTCGCTTATACTCCCCAACGGCAGATTGACCAGGGGAAGAGTGCGGTTGACCAACTGACGGCGCGACTAAAGAATGCGATGCAAACGAGCAGCCAGCAAACGGCGCAACAACTCCAGGCCCTAGTTAAGCAACTCCATTCACTAGACCCGCTCAAAATTATGGAGCGGGGATATACTTATGTTACTAAGGACGGCCAAGTGGTTAACCAGGCCGCTCAACTAACCCCTGGTGACCAGATGTTGCTTCACTTTGCTGATGGTGATGTGGCGGTAACGATTACGGAAATTAAGGAGAAAAAATAATGGCAAGTAAAGAACCGAGCTTTGAAGACCAACTGACCCAACTGCAAGAAATTGTTAATCAGTTAGAGCAGGGAAATGTTCCGCTGGAAGAGGCAATTAAGCAGTTTCAGGCCGGGATTAAGCTGTCAAAGCAACTTCAGCAGAAATTAACGAGTGCCGAAAAGACTTTGGGACACTTAATTGATGACGATGGTAACGAAAAAGAATACGAAAAGGCTACGGATGACCCCAGCAATAATGGTGGCGGTAACCGGGGCTTCGGTAGTGAAGATTAGTTAGGCGGGATTAATAATGGTAGAATCACTAACGAGTTTAAGAAAACGGGTGAATGACTATCTGGCGGCCAACCTCCCCGCCGATATTGACCAACCAACGCTGGCCGACGCGATGCTTTATTCAACGCTGGCCGACGCGATGCTTTATTCAACGATGGCTGGTGGCAAACGACTTCGGCCAACGCTGACCCTGGCGACGGTTGAAGTACTGGGTGGCCAATTGAATGCGGATGTCATGCGAGCAGCGACGGCACTAGAACTACTCCACACTTACTCGTTGATCCATGATGATCTGCCAGCAATGGACGATGATGACCTACGCCGTGGGAAGCCAACTAATCATTGTCGATTTGGTGCTGGCATGGCGACCTTAGCAGGTGATGGGCTCTTGACCCTGGCCTTCCAGTGGGTGAGCGATAACCAGCTACCAGCACCGGTTAAGGTTGACCTGACCCGTGAGCTGGCAATGGCCGCGGGTCCCGCTGGTATGGTAGCCGGCCAGGCCCGAGATATTGAAAATACGGGTCGGCACCTGTCACTGAATCAGTTACGGTACCTCCACCGGCAAAAGACCGGGGCGTTGATTCACTATGCGGTTTTGGCGGGGGGAATTATTACTAACCAACCAACCGCCGTTAGGCAGCTTCTAGCTAAGTTTGGTGACTACTATGGTCTGGCCTTTCAAATTTATGATGACCTCATGGATGTTTTAGGAACGACCGCGCAGATGGGGAAAGAAGTCGGTAAGGATGCGGAAGAACATAAAAACACCTACCCGGGCTTACTCGGTGTCCCGGCTGCTGAAGACCAACTTCACCAGGCCCTAGCTGGGGCTCGGCAAACCCAGGCTGACCTGGCCCAGTTAACGGGCAGGGCATTTGCTGCGTATGATGATTTTTTAGCGTATTTTAAATTATAAGGAAAAGAACTATGGAAAAAGAACGTGTTGATGTTTTACTTGTCAAGCAAGGACTCTTTGATTCACGCGAACAGGCAAAACGGTCTGTGATGGCCGGTGAGATCCTTGGCAAAAATAATGAACGGCTTGATAAACCGGGCCAAAAGATTCCGGTGACCACCACCCTGCATATGAAGGGGCATAAGATGCCCTACGTTAGCCGGGGCGGTTTAAAATTAGCCAAGGCCTTGAAGGTCTTTAACATTAGCGTGGCGGATAAGGTGGTCTTGGATATTGGCTCATCAACCGGTGGCTTTACCGATGTAATGCTCCAAAATGGTGCCAAGCTAAGTTACGCGCTAGATGTTGGTACTAACCAGTTGGTTTGGCAGTTACGGGAAGATCCCCGGGTTGTGGTGATGGAACAAACCAACTTCCGTTACAGCAAGTTAGCTGACTTTACCCATGGGCAGCCGGCCTTTGCTTCAATCGATGTTTCCTTTATTTCACTGCGGTTAATCCTACCGCCACTGGCGGGAATCCTCCAGCCAGGTGGTGAGGTGGTCGCCCTGATTAAGCCTCAATTTGAGGCCGGTAAGGAACACGTCGGTAAACACGGGATTATTAAGGACCACCGGGTTCACCGGGAGGTCCTCCACGAGGTGTTAACCTTTGCCCGCGAGGATCATTTTGACGTGTTGGGCCTTGATTTTTCACCGATTAAAGGGGGTCAGGGAAACATGGAATTCCTGGTCCACTTGCGGTTGAGTGATCAGCCCGGGACACTTGATCCCCATGTTGATATCGATCAGGTAATTGCTAATGCAGATCAGGAGTTAAACCAATAGTTAGAAAGGTGGGGTTACTTATGAAAAAAGCTGACCGGCAAAAAAAGATTCGTGAGATTATTACTGACCAAAGTATTGAACGGCAGGAAGACTTGGTTCGTAAGTTAAATGATTTAGGACTGCAAGTGACGCAGGCGACGATTTCACGAGACATTAAGGAAATGCAGCTGGTTAAGGTGCCAGCAGCGAGTGGTGGTTACCGCTATGCAATGCCCGCTACCCGGCAACGGGATGAAACTGACCAGCTGGGTAGTACTCTCCAGGATAGCCTACTGCAGTTAAAGCGTAGCGACCGGTTTTTAGCTTTGGATGTACGACCAGGGAACGGGCCCGTGGTTGCTAACCTTATTCGTAAGCTATCCAACCAAGACGTCTTTACCACTATTGGGGATGACAGCAATGTCTTAGTCGTTTCAACCTCTGCTGAGGGGGCGGCCCAGCTAGAGGACTACCTCAAGCAGTTGGCAGAATAAGCGGGGAAATGCAATGCTGCAGGAATTAACAATTGATAACTTAGCGATCATCAAACACCTGAGCTTGGAGTTTGCTGACCGGATGACCGTACTAACCGGGGAAACCGGGGCCGGGAAGTCGATTATTATTGATGCGGTGGGGCTACTCGCTGGTGGACGGGGATCCCAGGAGTTCATTCGCCGGGGAGAAGAAAAGCTCCGCCTCCAGGGGCAGTTTACACTTACCACGGATCCGGGGCTGACGGCACTGTTAGATTCATTAGGGATTGACCACCAGGATGGTACGTTGATTATTATGCGGGAGATTCACCGGAATGGTCGGAACACGATTCGGGCGAATGGACAGTTAATTAATACCACGATGCTCCGCCAGATCGGGGCTTACCTGGTTGATATTCAAGGACAAAATGAACACCAGCAGCTCCTGCAGCCCGAAAAGCACCTCGGTATGCTAGACCAGTTTGCCCATAAGGAAGTGCAGCCCCTGTTGGCCCGCTACCAGGAGTTGTACCATAGCTATACCGACCTAAAGGCTGCCGTTAACAAAAAACAGGCGAATGAGCAGCAGTGGGCCCAACGCCTCGATATGCTCCGCTACCAGGTGAACGAAATTGGTAGTGCCCAGTTAAAGGCGGGTGAAGAAGAGCAGTTAACGAGTGAACGTGACCGCTTGGAGCACTTTCAGCAGATTAATAATGCCCTTCAGCAGGCGGTGGCAACCTTTAATGAAGGGGAGGCACCGGTGCTGGATCGGGTCGCGACGGTAATGGAAGCCATCAACGGGATTGCGGCCTTTGATGACGAATACGACTCACTCAGTAAGGCGCTTAACGATGCCTATTATGCTCTCCAGGACGTGGCCAATGAGGCTGGTCAACAGCTGGACTTATTGGAATTTGACGACCAGCGGTTAGCAGAAATTGACCAACGGCTAACCCTGATTGGGGACCTTGAACATAAGTATGGCGACACGGTTGAAAAGGTGTTGGCATACTACCAGAAGATTAAAAAGGAACTCGATTCGATGGAAGCAGCGGCGGACTCGAGCAGTGACCTTGAGGAGCGGCTATCGACGGCGGAAGACCAGCTATTGAAAACTGGGGAAGAACTCAGCCAGGTTCGTCAACGGGCGGCCCATGACCTTGCGAAACGAGTTCACCAGCAACTGGCGGAACTGTACATGGCTAAGGCGGATTTTGAAGTTCACTTTGCGAAACGTTCTAGTACAACGCGCTTTACGCCGACGGGAATTGATGATGTTGAATTTTACATTCAAACTAACCCGGGTGAGTCGATGGGTCCCCTGGCTAAGATCGCATCAGGTGGGGAACTATCCCGGGTAATGCTGGCCTTAAAGACGATCTTTGCGGCTAATGAAGGGGTGACGAGTATTATCTTTGACGAGGTCGATACCGGGGTTAGCGGTCGGGTCGCCCAGGCAATTGCGGATAAGATTCGTCTGATTGCGGCCCACTCCCAGGTCCTGTGTATTACCCACTTACCCCAGGTGGCGGCGGTTGCGCAGCACCACTTCCTAATTAAGAAGAGTGTTCACGATGACCGGACGACGACGACCGTAACTAGTTTGAAACCGGCGCAACGGGTTGATGAGTTGGCCCGGATGCTTTCTGGAGAAAAGGTTACTAAGCTGACGAAGGAACATGCTAAAGAGCTCTTACAGATGGCTCACCCGCGTCAGTAAAAAAAGAGGCTGAGAAATTTTCTCAGCCTCTTTTTTGATTCAAACACTACGCAGCAAGCCGCCGCTGCCTAGCTAACTATAATAAGTTGAAATTATGAGTTAGTCCTGGTGGATGATGTAGCGGATCTGGTCAAAGCTAACGGCGTAGATTAGGTTGTGGTTATAAATAAGGAACTTTTGCTGGCCTAGCTTCTTAACGTATCCCCGGATATTTTCGGGAAAGCCATCCGAACCGGCCGGCACTACCTGGAGAAGTACCCGGTAGTGGCGGTCAATTGCTTGCCGTAGAAACTGCCGTCGCTGTGCAGCCGGCTGGGGCTTAAGCAGGGTGACATCAGTATGCTGACGTTGGCGGATCGGTTCATCATCGAAGAGCTGTCCAATTACCCGTGACAATAGTTGCGGTGTTTCCTTAAATAGTGAGTAAGACTTTGGTTGTTGCATGATGTCACCCTCCGAACATTTGTTTGCATCCTTAGTATACGAACGTCTGTTCAAAATTGCAAGCACTATTTTCTAAAAGTGGCGGGGAGTTGATTTTATGACAAAGTTAGTGCATTATAGTAGTAATACGTTAAATTTTGGATAGGAGTTACATGATGGCAAATCGCGGAATGTTGATTGTTCTTTCGGGACCTTCTGGTGTTGGTAAGGGAACGGTACGTAAAGCAATTTTTGATTCGAATGACAATGATTTTCAATATTCAGTTTCGATGACCACCCGTCAGCCACGGCCCGGGGAAGTCAATGGGGTTGATTATTACTTTGTCTCCAAAGAAGAATTTGAGCACCACATCCAAACCGGGGGGATGCTTGAGTATGCGAAGTATGTTGACAACTATTACGGCACCCCATTAAAATATGTAAATGAAACCCTGGATTCGGGGAAGGATGTCTTCCTAGAAATCGAAGTTAACGGTGCAATGCAGGTTCGTTCTAAGGTGCCAGACGGTGTCTTTATTTTCCTGACGCCGCCGGACCTAGATGAGTTAAAGCAACGTTTGATTCACCGGGGAACCGACAGCATGGAAGTCATCAATAAGCGGATCCATGAGGCTTTTGGTGAAATCCAAATGAT
This sequence comes from Limosilactobacillus sp., assembly GCF_051873035.1. Taxonomy (GTDB): domain Bacteria; phylum Bacillota; class Bacilli; order Lactobacillales; family Lactobacillaceae; genus Limosilactobacillus. The sequence continues at coordinate 33,643 of NZ_JBJEEL010000057.1, read as the reverse complement.
GCAAAATTACGATTACGCGGTAGTTAATGATGAAGTACCGCGGGCCGTTGAGAAAATTAAGGATATTATCCGGACGGAACGTTTACGGGTTCCGCGGGTAATGCCACGCTATCTTGAAATGTTAGGAGATTCAGAAAAATGATTCTTTACCCATCAGTTGATGAATTACTTAAGCGGATTGACTCTCGTTACTCACTGGTAATGCTAGCTAGTAAGCGGGCTCACGAACTAGATAATGGTGCTGCACCACTGCTAGAACACTACGAATCTAGTAAGTCAGTTGGTAAGGCCCTCGAAGAAATCTTGGCTGACAAGGTAACGATTGACCCGGACCACACTGAAGATCTCCAAGACTAGTCGTAACTAGTTAGCGGGTATAAAAGAATAATGATAAGAGACTGGTGAAAAGACATGTTTTCCCAGCCTTTTTTCGTTTTAGGGATAAATGCTATAATCAGATGGTAAATTCAATTCGCTGACGGGGTGAAAAAATGGCAAAGATAACAGTATACATAACAGGAAGCATCGCCGCTTATAAGGGAGTTGAAGTGGTGCGGGGCCTACAAAAAGCAGGACAGGTGGTCCGGGTTGTAATGACTGCCGCCGCTACTAAGTTAGTTGCCCCCGCGACCTTAGCGGCCCTGACCAAGCAGCCGGTATTAACGTCGTTGTGGGATAGCCAGGATCCCATCCCCCACATTGAGCTGGCGGATTGGACGGACTTAGCAGTTGTTGTACCGGCTTCAGCAGATATAATTGCTAAAATGGCGAATGGCCTGGCAGATGACGCGGCAACGACAACCCTGCTTGCCACTAGTGCTCCCAAAGTAGTAGTGCCAGCGATGAATAGTCATATGTGGGCAGCTCCCGCGACTCAGCGTAACCTGGCCCAGCTCAAGCAAGACGGTGTAACCATTATTGAACCAGTTCAAGGCCGCCTGGCGGAAGGCTATGCAGGGAAGGGACGGCTGCCCGAACCAGAGAGTATTGTTACCGACCTCCAAGCGCTATTAACCGCCGACGGTCCCCTCAGTGGCTGCCGGGTATTAATCACGGCTGGTGGTACCCGGGAGGCAATTGACCCGGTCCGGTTTATCGGCAACCGTTCTTCTGGCAAGATGGGGATAGCTCTGGCTAAGGCTGCCTTGGCAGCTGGGGCGACAGTTACTCTGGTAGTGGGGCAGGTTAGCGTGCCCCTTCCCCAGTCACCGCGCTTAAAAATCGTTCCGGTTGAGAGTACCACCGACCTCTTGACAGCTGTCCAGCGCGAATTTAAACGGGCCGATGTCTTATTAATGGCCGCGGCCGTGGCAGATTTCAAGCCACTTAAACCGGCTAATCAAAAGGTTAAAAAACGGGCGGGGAAGACTGACTGGCAGCTAGGTCTAACGGAGACGACCGATGTTTTGAAGACGGTTGCCCAACAGAAAACGGCTGACCAGCTCGTCATTGGCTTTGCTGCGGAAACCCAAAACCTGTTGGCTAATGCCCAGCAAAAGTTGGCCAGCAAGGGTGCCGACATGATTGTGGCTAATGGTGTTGGCGGGACCAATAGTGCCTTTGGTAGTGATGATGACCAGGTTACGATTCTCCGTCCCCACCAGCCAGCTGATCGTTGGCCCGTAATGTCTAAAAAGAAAGTAGCGGAGCGCTTACTCCACCAAATTGTAATGATGAAATCAGGTGATTAAATGGCCGAATTGGCGCAAGTCATCGTTGATGTGCCAACAATGCAGACTAACCAACCGTACACATACCAGGTTCCGGAAGTACTTGAACAGAAGTTACAGGTGGGAATGCGGGTGGTCGTGCCCTTTGGTAATGGCCACCGTCAGGTTCAGGGCTTCGTAGTGGGCTTTACCGCTACTAGTGACTATGCCGGTAAGCTCAAGCCCATTCAAGCGGTAATGGACCTCCAACCAGTAATGAATACGGAAATGCTCAAGCTAAGTAAGTGGTTGGCCGATACCACCTATTCCTTTTGGATTGCCTGCCTGTATACGATGCTACCAAACCTCTTGAAGGGGAAGAGTCACCGGGTGGTTCGGGTAGTTGATGAATTAAATGAGCAGGATTACTTTGACCTCTTTGCGGGACGGGATTCGCGTGACTACGCGGACTTTGCTGATGATCCAATGGCTGTTAGCCGGCTCCTTCAACTCAAGCGGGCCGGTAAAATCCGAATCGACTACCAGGTTGAAAACCGTGCCCGGGCTAAAACCGTGATGGGGATTACTCCCCAGCTGGGCTTTGAAGAACTTGAGGAAGCACGAACCTCTCTCCACCCTAACGCCCATGCCCAGAACCGGTTAATTTCGTATCTCCAAAGTCTTGGCAAACGGACGGTTATCCAAAAAGAGGCGGAAAAGACCGCCCAGCTGTCGGCAGCCACCTTTAACCAGGGGGCGAAAAAGGGCTGGCTAAAGAAGGTTCCGGTCGAGGTTTACCGTCGACCGCATGCCCAGGATGACCTTCCTGATGACCAGCACCTGCAAAAAGCCTTAAAGCTAAATCCAGACCAGCAAACAGCAGTTGACCAGATTAATACGGCGGTAAAGGGCCGCCAGGCCACGACCTTCCTTTTGCAAGGCGTTACGGGAAGTGGTAAGACCGAAGTGTATTTACAATCAATTGCCCAGGCGCTGGCCCAGGGGCGGACTGCCCTGATGCTTGTTCCAGAGATCTCCTTGACGCCCCAAATCGTTAACCGGGTCCGCCGCCGTTTCGGTTCCCAGGTGGCAGTCTTACATAGCGGCCTCTCAAATGGTGAGCAGTACGATGAGTGGCGGCGAATTGAACGGGGAGAAGCTAAGGTAGTTGTGGGGGCCCGGTCCGCGGTCTTTGCCCCCTTACAAAATCTCGGCCTAATTATTCTGGATGAAGAGCACGAGTCTAGTTACAAACAAGATGAGGCGCCGCGCTACCATGCCCGGGAAGTGGCCAAGTGGCGGGGGCGTTACCATAATGCCCCCGTCGTGTTAGGATCTGCCACGCCGAGCTTGGAAAGTCGCGCCCGGGCCCTGAAGGGGGTCTACCACTTCTTACAACTCCCGCACCGGGTCAACCAGCAACCACTGCCGCCAATTCAAGTGGTTGATATGCGCCAGGAAATTAAGCAACGGGGCGAAAGTAACTTTTCTGGTCCGCTATTACAGGCCGTAAGTGACCGGATTAGCCGGGGGGAGCAGTCAATTTTAATGCTTAACCGGCGGGGTTTTTCGTCCTTTATGATGTGCCGGGATTGTGGGGCCGTTTTGAAATGTCCCAACTGTGATATTTCCTTGACCCTCCACATGGATACCCGGACGATGAAATGCCACTACTGTGGCCACGAAGAGCCGATTCCCCGCTTTTGTCCCAATTGTCATAGTCGCCGAATCCGCTACTACGGTACCGGGACCGAAAAGGTAGAACAAGAGTTACGACAGTTACTGCCCCAGGCCCGGATTATCCGGATGGATGTGGATACTACCAGGCGCAAGGGGATGCATGAAAAACTCTTAAAGCAATTCGGGGACCACCAGGCGGATATCCTCTTGGGTACCCAGATGATTGCTAAGGGGTTGGACTTCCCGAACGTCACCTTGGTGGGGGTCTTAAACGCTGATACTGGCCTGGGCCTACCCGATTTTCGGGCCAGTGAGCGTACCTTTGACCTGCTTAGCCAGGTTAGTGGCCGGGCAGGTCGGGCTGATAAGCAGGGACAGGTAATTATTCAGACCTTTAACCCTGACCATTACGCAATCCGCGATGCCCAGGCCAACGACTATGACCGCTTCTTCTTCCAGGAGATGAACCTTCGCCACCAGGCCGGCTACCCGCCGTATTATTACACCGTTCGCCTGATGGCCAGTCATCCGGAAGAACAGGCCGCGGCCCGGGCAATGGCCCGAATTAAGGAACAGCTCCAGCGAGAACTGGCACCGCAAACGATTATTTTGGGACCAACTCCCCGGGCAATCGCCCGAATGAAGCGGCGCTATTACTATCAAATTGTAATCAAGTATAAACATGATCCGGCCCTCCATCCGGCGTTACAAGAAGTCTTACAAGCAACGCAGAGTAAAGGCTTTAAGGATGTCCAAATTAGTATTGATCCGGATCCACAATACTTCATGTGAAAGGATGATTTTAAATGTCAACATCAATCGTATTTATGGGTACTCCTGAGTTTGCGGTACCGATTTTGCAAAGTTTAATCGACCATCCAGAATATGATGTTCAAGCAGTCTTAACCCAGCCTGACCACCGAGTAGGGCGTAAGCATGTCCTAACTGCCTCACCGGTTAAGCAACTGGCAGTAGCAAACAACATTAAGGTTTTGCAGCCGGCTAAGTTGAGTAAGAGTCCTGAGATGCAAGAAATTATCGACCTGCACCCGGACCTTTTAATCACGGCTGCTTATGGACAGTTTTTACCAACTAAGTTACTAGAAGCGGCTCAAATTGCGGCCATCAACGTTCACGGTTCGTTACTACCGAAGTACCGGGGAGGGGCACCGGTCCAGTACTCGATTATTAACGGGGATCCGGAAACCGGGATTTCCATCATGTACATGGTTAAGAAAATGGATGCCGGTGACGTGATTGCGCAACGGGCAATTCCAATCGAAAAAGATGATGATAATGGTACCATGTTTAAGAAACTAAGCCTGTTAGGGCGGGACCTTTTGCTCGAAACGCTGCCCGACCTAATTAATGGTACGGCCACCGCTACCCCACAAGATGAATCGCAAGTGGTTTTCTCACCGAATATTTCCACGGCGCAAGAGCGGATTGACTACCGGATGACGGCCCAAGAAATTGATGATAAGGTGCGGGGGTTACGGCCAGCACCCCTGGGTAATATGGTAATTGACGGCCTGCGGACTAAGATTTACGACGTGACCCCCTTAGAGGAACAGACTAACTTGGCGCCTGGCCAGGTGGTGCGGATCAGCAAGCACCAGCTTGTCCTAGCAGCCGGTCAGGGAACCACCTACCAAATTAACCGCTTGAAGCCGGCCGGGAAGCAGGCCATGGATATTACGGCCTACTTGAATGGCCACCAGGACCTGCACGAAGGAGGTCAGGCAGTAACCGATGACTAAACAGATGACAGCCCGGGAGGTTGCACTAACCGCACTTGACCGGGTACGCCAAAACGGGGCTTACTCCAACCTCCAGTTAAACCAGTTACTGGTTAAAAATCATTTAAACGATAGTGACCGCCGGCTAGCCACGCGGCTTGTCTACGGTGTTTTACAGCACCAGCTAACCCTTGAATATTGGTTAGCTCCCTTCGTGAAGGGAAAACACCTTGACTCGTGGGTAGAAACGCTCTTGTTACTGTCGATTTACCAATACCATTATCTAGAACGGGTACCGGATTGGGCGGTCACTAACGAGTCAATTGAAATTGCCAAACACCGTGGCGGTCAAGGAATCCGTAAGTTTGTGACGGGGGTCTTGCACGCGATCCTTCGCCAGGGCCTGGCCGACCTTGATCAGATTGCAGACCAACAAAAGCGCCTGATGATTAAGTACAGTGTCCCAGAATGGATTGTCGGTGAGTTATCTGACCAGTATGGTGAGTCCAAGACCCGGGCAATTTTAGCGGCAATTAACGAACCCGCTCGGTTAGTAATCCGGGTAAATACCGCGGTAACGGACGTTGCGACGGTGAAAAAACAGCTGACTGCTAGTGGAGTTGAATTCCAAGATAGTCAGGTGGTCCCTGATGCACTGGTAATCACTAGTGGTAGCGTCGTCGGATCACCCTTGTTTGACCAGGGAAAGATTACGATCCAAGACGAAAGTGCCATGTTGGCGGTTGATAGTATGGATGTTCAACCGGGTGACCGGGTCTTGGACGCCTGTGCCGCCCCGGGGGGGAAGACAACCCAAATTGCAGCCCGGCTTGACCCCGCCGCGGGTGGTCGCGTTGACGCTCTTGATATTCACCAACATAAGACGCGCTTAATTGACCGCAATGCGGCCCGCCTCCACGTTAGTGACCGGGTGGTTAGTCACGCCCTCGATGCCCGGCGGGTGGACGATGAATTTGCTGATGAGACTTTTGATAAGATTTTAGTTGATGCGCCATGCAGCGGAATGGGGCTCTTACGACGTAAACCGGAGATTCGGTATACGAAGAAACTGGCAGATAGCGTTAATTTACACCAGATTCAGAAAAGTATTTTAAATGCAGTTGCCCCAAAAGTGAAAAAAGGCGGTATAATCACATATAGTACGTGCACAATTTTGAAGCAGGAAAATGATCAAACGGTTCAAGCCTTTTTGGCTGGCCATCCTGACTTCACCCTATTAAAGACCAAAACGGCACGGCAACTAAAAGATGATCGCAGTTCAAATACGTTGACTATCTTGCCATCTGATTATGGTTCTGATGGCTTCTTTATCAGTAGTCTCCAGCGAAATCTGTAGAAGGGAATTAGCACCAAGATGAGAGTTGCTTATCAAACAGATGTTGGTCACCAACGGTCACAAAATCAAGACCGGGTGGCTGAATTTACCGATAAACGCGGGAATCAACTAGTGGTGATTGCCGATGGGATCGGTGGTAACCGTAGCGGGGACGTCGCAGCTGAAATGACGGTTAAACGACTCGGTCATCGCTTTATTGAGGATGGACCGGAAGACCCACTGGAAGCAATCCGGTGGTTTGCCCGGGAAGTTCAACTAATTAATGATGAAATTTTAAAAAAATCAAAAGAACAAGTAACTTATCAAGGAATGGGCACGACAATGGTGGCTGCCATTGCCTTTAAGACGACCCTCGTGGTTGCTAACATTGGTGATAGTCGTGGCTACCTCTTTCATGATGGGGTAATGACCCAGGTGACAATTGACCATTCCTTAGTAAATGAGCTCGTTAAGAGCGGTGATATTACCGAAGAGGAGGCTCTCAAGCTTCCCCAAAGTAACATTATTACGCGCGCAATTGGTATTTCACCAGATGCGCAAATTGAAGTAAATCGTTTTAAGTTCAACTCTGGCGACCAGTTATTGATGTGTTCTGATGGCCTGTTTAAGACTGTCGACCACCAGGTACTTAAAAGTGCCTTGGCAGCCACCACGCCAATCGGTGATAAGTGTGAACGACTGGTTAAGATGGCAAACGCCGCCGGGGGACCTGATAATATCACTGTTCTAATTGGAATAAATGATAATAGCCAGGAGGGTTGAGTATGAATCCTGGAGATACAATTGGTAATCGATACAGGATTATCCGTTCCCTTGGTGAGGGCGGAATGGCAAATGTTTACTTAGCTCATGATTTGGTTTTAGATCGCGATGTATCAGTCAAGCTTCTACGGTTGGATTTACGAGATGACCCAGACACGAAACGTCGTTTTCATCGGGAGGCTCTAGCGGCAACGCAGTTAAATGATCCCCACATTGTTGGTGTATACGATGTGGGCGAAGACAATGGCCTCCAGTATATGGTGATGCAGTATGTCCAGGGGACCGATTTAAAGGCTTTTATTAAAGAACACTACCCAATCCCGCTCCCCCAGGTAGTTGATATCATGGAGCAGGTTTTGTCGGCGGTTAAAACGGCCCACGCACACGGTATTATCCACCGTGATTTAAAACCACAAAACATCTTAATTGACGCTAATAAAAACATCAAAATTACAGACTTTGGCATTGCGGTGGCAACTTCGCAAAGTTCATTGACCCAGACCAATACCTTGATGGGGTCGGTCCACTACCTGTCGCCAGAACAGGCACGGGGAAGCATTGCCACTAAGCAGTCTGATATCTATTCATTAGGGATTATTCTTTATGAATTACTGACGGGAACGGTCCCGTTTGAGGGTGAGACCGCAGTTTCAATCGCCCTTAAGCACTTTCGTGAGGATATTCCCTCAGTACGCACGGTTAATAGCCGGATCCCACAGGCACTTGAAAATGTTGTCTTAAAGGCAACGGCGAAAAGTCCCCACGAACGTTACGACAGTGTTCGTGAGATGGCCGATGATTTAGCAACGAGTCTAGATCCTGAGCGTGCTGATGAAGAAAAGTGGCATGCCCAGTGTGATGACGGTAAGACCAAGGTCCTGTCAGCAGCGGAGATTGCTAAGCAGGTCCGTGAAGTTGATGACCAGCAGGCAGCTGCCGAACAAGATGACCATGATGAGACGCGGGAAAATCAGCAACCGACGCGTAAACACCGCTTCTTACCGTATTGGTTGTCGGAAATTGCGGCGTTGATGGTCCTCGGGGTAACCTTTGCAACTTGGTGGTTCATGTTTCGCCAGGTGATTGTACCTGACGTTGCGGGAAAGACACCGATTCAGGCGGAAAGGATTTTGAGCCGGCAGGACCTCCGGGTCGGAAATATTACCCGGGTTAATAATGGACAGGTGGCTAGAAACCACGTTATTAGCACTGATCCGGGTAATAGTGCCAAGAAGCGGATTAACGGAACCGTTGATTTGAAGGTCAGCACCGGTGTTAAGAGTATGTCAATGGCGGATTATGTTGGCGACGACTATGACTCAGTAGCATCCTCATTGCGGGATAAGGGTTTTGTGGTTCACGAACGGCGGGTTTATTCTGACACCGCCGATGAGGGAACGATTATTAAACAAAACCATAGCAAGGGGAAGACCGTCGCCACGAATGGTGACTCGATTGACTTTGAAGTTAGCGCGGGACGGGAGCAGATTAAGATTCCCGACTTCCGCAACCAGGACATCAGCGTTGTCCAAAAGTTTGCAAATGAACATAAGCTTCAGCTGACCACCCAGGAAAAGAAGTCCAAGACGGTGGCCACGAACCACGTGATCAGTCAAACCCCAAAGGCCGGGGGAACCCTGGGCCATGGTGATACCTTGACGGTGACGCTAGCAAATTCAGGGCGGCAAACCAAGACCACTAATATTCAGATTAACGTTCCTTTTGATGGTAATGGTGGTCAACGGGAAAACCGGGTTCAAATCTACATCCGGGATGCGAACCACAACCTGACAATGGAATATCAAGACATTACAATTAACCAGGAAACGACGGTTAACGTGCCGTTTACATTGAAGCCTGGTCAAATGGGTGCTTACCGGGTCGTTCGTAATGGGCGGACGATTGCGAGTGCCACGAACATTACTGCTTAGAGTTGGAGGTGTGCAGTGAAAACCGGAATTATTCAACAATCATTGAGTGGCTTTTATGACGTATTAGCAGATGGTGAAATCTACCGGACCCGTGGTCGGGGGAATTTTCGTGCTAAAAGGATTAAGCCAGTAGTCGGTGACCGGGTCGAATTTTCGATTACGGCGGGCAACGATGGTTACCTATTAAAGGTGTTGGACCGGCGCAACCAGCTGGTCCGCCCACCCATTGCTAATGTTGATGCGGCAGTAGTGGTTACTGCCGCAACGCAGCCGACCTTTTCTGCTAACCTGTTGGACCGGCAGCTAGTCGGTCTCGAAGAACAGGGGATTACTCCTGTTATCTTCTTTTCCAAGGTTGACCTACTAAGGGAGACTGAACTGGCGCAATTACAAACGGTTGCAGACGGCTACCGGCAAGTGGGCTACCAGGTTTTCTTTAACCGGGATCCCTTTGCCCCTGACCAGTTAGCGGCACTTAAATCGCTCCTAAAAGGCAAAATCGTCACGATGATGGGGCAGACCGGGGCCGGTAAGTCGACACTGTTAAACCACCTTGCACCGGAATTAAACCTGGCAACGGGCGAGATTTCCCAGGCGCTAAAACGGGGCCGGCATACGACGCGAAAGGTAAGCCTCCTAAATGTTGATGGGGCTCTGATTGCTGATACTCCCGGTTTTTCCTCTTACGAGACCTTTACAATGACGGTTGAAGAGCTTCCGCAGCTTTTTCCTGAAATGCGCCGGCTTGCTCCGGAATGTAAGTTTCGGGGCTGCCTTCATTTGAAAGAACCGCATTGCGCGGTGAAGGATGCCCTGGAACATGGTATAATCATGAAGAGTCGGTATGACGATTATGTTCAGTTTCATGACATTATCGTTAACCAGAAACCAAATTATAAGAAATGAGGGAATTTAGAATGATTAAGGTTGCACCTTCCATTTTGAGTGCTGATTACGTAAACTTGCAAAAGGACATTGAAAAGGTTGATAAGGCCGGTGCAGAATACCTGCACATCGATGTAATGGATGGGACTTTTGTGCCAAGTATTTCCTATGGTCCAGGCTTTGTCAAAGCAATTCGGCCAATTACTAACATGACTTTGGATGTCCACCTGATGGTTGAAAACCCAGAACACATCTTGCCAATGTTTATTGATGCCGGCGCTGATATTATTGGTGTTCAAGTTGAAGCAACCCAGCACATTCACCGGGCCCTGCAAATCATTAAGAACGGCGGCGTAAAGGCCGAAGTTGTTATTAACCCTGGTACGCCGGTAGCTATGATTGAACCAGTTCTGCACATGGTTGATCAAGTGCTCGTGATGACGGTTAACCCTGGCTTTGGTGGTCAGAAGTTCCTCCCCGAAACGGTTGAAAAGATCGCTCAATTGAACGAACTGAAGAAGCAAAAGGGCTACAACTTTGACATTGAAGTCGATGGTGGGGTTAACAACCAAACCGTTGTGGACTGCTACAAGGCTGGTGCCACGGTTGCCGTTGCTGGTTCCTACGTCTTTAATGCTGATAATCCAGCAGAACGGGTTGAAGCACTGCGGGACGCAACTAAGTAAACCAAATATTAATAAAAAGAGGCGGAGAGTAGTCAACTTTCAGCCTCTTTTTGATAAGGAGCGAATTTGAATGCGCGTAAACTTACTCGTCGGTGGGCCGCAGTCGTTAATTCCGGTCGACCAGGTTAAATCTCGGCAAGCGGAAACGTGGATTGCTGTCGACCACGGCACGACCCTATTATTAAAGTGGGGAATTAAGCCGGCCGTAGCAATTGGGGACTTTGACTCAACTAGTGCTGCCGAAATGAAGATAGTGAAGGACCAGTTAGCGGAAATTGAACTTTTCCCGCCTGCCAAGGACTTTACCGATACCCAATTGGGGGTTAAGTTGGCGATTGAGCGGTACCAGCCAACGCAAATTGATATCTTTGGTGCGACGGGGGGCCGGCTCGACCACCTACTGGCTAACCTCTTTTTACCACTGCAAAGTGCCTACCAGGATTACCTGGACCGGATCCGGTTGATTGACCGTGGAAACACGGTAACCTACTACCGGCCGGGGAAGTACGCAGTTACCAAGGAGGCGGGGATGAAGTATCTGGCCTTTGTTAACCTCACCCCGGTGACCCACCTGACCTTAACCGACGAAAAGTACCCACTGCAGGACTGGTCAAGCACCATCCCCATTTCCTGGACCAGCAACGAGTTTGTTGGCACGGTGAACCATTTCTCCTTTGCTTCTGGTGTGGTCGCCGTGATTCAGTGTCGTGACCTTCCTTTGCAATAGCTGTCAAGGAAAAATACTTGAAAGAAAACTATTGCATTGTCGGAATCGCTATGGTAAATTAATTAGGTGAGTTATATCGCAGTAATGCGTAAATAAATACTGAAATAAAGAGGAGGGTATCACCAATGGCTAAAGATTTTATCAACGGTAAACGGACACGCTTTGGTAACAAGCGTTCTCACGCCCTTAACTCAAGTCGTCGTAGCTGGAAGCCTAATTTGCAAAAGGTAACCATCTTGGTTAATGGTAAGCCTAAGAAGGTTTACGTTTCAGCACGTACCTTAAAGTCCGGTAAAGTGACTCGGGTTTAATTCAAATGGGAGGCTGGGGGTATTACTCAGCCTCTCCTTTCTTTTTTAAAGAAAGACTCGGCAAGGATGGTTGCTAGACGGACTAGAAGACGACAACTCAACTATTCTTGCGAGTGGGCAGGCCAGCAATGAGGTTGACCTGGCCACTTCTCTTTTTATCCGAAATAGTTTACCCCATTAACTACTTTCGCCGGGTTACTTTTTATTACGGGTGTGCTATGCTATGATATTGTTAGCTCAAAATAAGAATTAAAGTTGATAAACTAACAGGGAGGCCATGACGATGGCAGTTAAGATTAAAACAAAAGCTGGAACAATTGACATTGATAACGATGTGATTTCGACAGTTGTCGGTGGCGCTGCTACTGATAATTACGGTGTTGTTGGAATGGCAAGTCGTAACCCGGTTCGGGACGGCGTTAACCAAATCCTCCGGCGGGAGAACTTTAACCGCGGAGTGGTGGTTCGCCAACAAGACAACAGTATCGTAGTTGACGTTAACATTATCGTTAGCTACGGGACGAAGATCTCAGAAGTATCAAAGAGTGTCCAGTCCAAGGTCAAGTACAACTTGGAATCAATGCTGGGCATTAGTGCCGATGCCGTAAACGTCTGTGTTCAAGGTGTCCGGTCGACGGAAGATTAGTTTGGAGTACGGGAGGAAATTTTAATTGGCTGTAACAGAAATTACAAACCTTGAATTTGGTAAGATGGTTCAAGCGGCTGCTGACAAGTTAAACCAGCAAGCGGACTTCATTAATTCCTTGAATGTTTTCCCCGTTCCGGATGGTGATACGGGTACCAACATGGCCTCATCGATGGCGAGTGGCGCTAAGTACGAGCGTGAGGCTTCTAGTGACAAGGTTGGCGATTTAAGTGCCGCTTTGGCAAAGGGACTTTTAATGGGGGCCCGTGGTAATTCCGGTGTGATCCTTTCACAAATTTTCCGGGGCTTTGCCAAGGCCGTTGATGGTAAGGATGTTTTGACTGCCAAGGACTTTGTGGATGCCTATGCGAATGGGGCCAAGGTTGCTTATAAGGCGGTCATGAAGCCGACTGAGGGGACGATTTTGACGGTGGTCCGTGAATCGGCCCAGGCTGGTCTGAATAAGATTAAGGAAAGCGATGACTTGCTTGAGATCGTTCACGCAATTTATGAAGCTAGTCAGGCAGCCCTGAAGAAGACCCCTGACCTCTTACCAGTCTTAAAAGAAGTCGGTGTGGTCGATTCCGGTGGTCAAGGGCTCGTCGATGTCTTAGAGGCCTTTGACGAATCACTGAGTGGTAAGCAAGTTGAGAAGAGTGCCGACTATCAACCAGACCAAGCGGAAGTTGATGAGATGGTTAATGCGATGGATCACCAAAGTGTCCAGGGAAAGCTCGACCCAGCTGATATTAAGTATACTTACTGTACCCAGATGTTAGTGCGGATTGGTAAGGGTAAGCAGGTCACCAAGAAGTTTGACTACGATACCTTCTACAACTACCTGGCTAAACTAGGTGATAGTTTACTGGTCCTAAATGATGACCAAGTGGTTCGGGTACACGTTCATACTGAACATCCCGGCAAGGTTCTGACTTGGGGTCAACAATTTGGTGACCTCCAAACGATCGAAATTCATAACATGGTTTGGCAGCAAGAAGAAATCATGGAAAACGATGATGAAACCGCTGGTGAGAGTCAGGAACCGACCCCAGTTGAAAAGGCCAAGATGGCGGAACAACAAGACGAACAGCCTGACACGGCCGTGATTGCGGTTGCTTCTGGTGATGGGGTAATTAAGCTATTAAAGAGCCTGGGTGTTACTAATATTATTAGTGGTGGGCAAACCATGAACCCAAGCACGCAGGATATCGTGGATGCCATTAATAATAGTGGTGCTAAGCAGGCACTGGTACTACCGGACAACGGTAATATCTTTATGACGGCTGAACAAGCAGCCGAAGTGGTGGACATTCCAACGGCCGTTGTGCATGCCAAAACAATTGCCCAGGCGATGTCCGCACTATTGGAATACAATCCAGAAGCGGATCTCAAGACTAACCAACAAAATATGGAAGCTAACCTAGACAGTGTTGCGAGTGGGGAAGTGACCCATGCTGTTCGTGACACCACCATTGATGGTCAAGACATCAAGAAGGATGACTACCTTGGAATCGTTGATGGCAAGATCGTCGAGACCGATCCAGACCTGGAGAAGACGGCCATTGAGATGGTTAAAAAGATGCTGGATGAGGATAGCGAAATCGTCACGATCCTTTATGGCGAAGATGGCGATGAAAAGACCGCGGAAGCCATTAAGGCCGCCGTGGAAGAAGTGGACGATGAATTGGATGTGCAGATTTATGACGGTGGACAGCCAGTTTATCCATACCTCATTTCGGTAGAATAGCTTGCTGATGAATTAACATAAACACGAAAAGGATGTCGGCATGTGGTCACATCCTTTTTCTGTAAAAAGGGGGGAAGCAGAGTGAAGAGTTTGCAGGATCCCGTGAGTTGCCTCAAAGGGGTCGGCCCTAAACGGGTGGCTGATCTAGCAACCCTCGGCATTGATACGGTCGGCGACCTGCTGACTTATTACCCTAGTCGGTATGACGATGTAACGCCGGTGGACCTGGCGACGGTTAAGGACCGCCAAAAGGTTACTGTTCAAGGGATGGTAGTTTCTGAGCCCCTCTTGACCCGGTTTGGTTACCGGCGCAGTCGGCTGGCCTTTCGAATCCGGGTGGGACAACAGGTAATTTTAGTCACCTTCTTTAACCAGCCCTACCTCGAAAAGAAGGTTAAGTTAAACCAGCCGGCGACGGTAATGGGAAAGTGGGACGCCCAGCGCCAGCAGGTGACGGCTAATAAGTTACTGGCGTCTGGTGACCAAGAAAAAACTGGTTCTGGTGCGATCTACCCGGTCAACAAGCATATTCGGCAGGCCACTTTGCGGGGGCTGATTAAGCAGGCCTTTGATGATTACCAAAATGTAATTCCCACCCTATTACCGCAGCGGTTGCGGGAGCATTACCGGTTATTAGACCGGCGGACGATGATCCGGGACCTTCATTTCCCCAAAAACGCGAGTGTCGCCCAGGCGGCCCGACGAACGGCGGCCTATGAGGAATTCTTCTTATTTCAACTTCGCCTCCAGGCAATTCGGCAGGCTAACCGCCGGGCCACGGGCAACCGTATCCTCTACCACAATGATGAACTAAAGGAGTTTATTGCCGGGATCGGCTTTGAGTTGACCAATGCCCAAAAGCGGGTGGTCAATGAAATTTGTCGGGACCTCCGTGAGCCTTACCAGATGAACCGCCTCCTACAGGGGGACGTCGGTTCTGGTAAAACGATTGTAGCAGCGATTGCCATTTACGCTACCATTACGGCGGGCTATCAGGCGGCCTTAATGGCTCCCACCGAAATACTGGCGGCCCAGCATGCGGAAAAGCTGGCGAAGGTTTTTGCCGGTACCCATGTGCATGTTGGCCTGCTAACGGGGTCCTTGACCGCCAAGCAACACCGTGAGTTGGGCCGAGCGATTAAGAGTGGGGATGTCAACCTGGTAATCGGTACCCACGCCTTAATTCAAGATGACGTTGAGTACGCTAATTTAGGATTGGTAATTACCGATGAGCAACACCGCTTTGGGGTTAACCAACGGCAGCAACTCCGGGAAAAGGGTGACCAACCCGATGTCTTGGCGATGACGGCAACCCCGATTCCCCGGACCCTGGCCATTACGGCTTACGGTGAAATGGACGTTTCGGTAATTGATGAGCTACCGGCAGGACGGAAGCCGATCGAGACCAGGTGGTTAACCGTCAGTCAGCAGAGCCAGGCCCTGCACTTCCTTCGCGACCAATTAGCAGCCGGGGCGCAGGCCTACGTTGTCAGTCCCCTGATTGAGGAGTCCGAGGCGCTCGATGTACAAAACGCGACGGACCTGTATAACGAGCTGGCAGAATACTTTGGCCCCCAGTACCGGGTCGGGTTGCTTCATGGTCGTTTAAGTGGTGACGAAAAGGACGCCGTGATGCACGACTTCCAGGACGGCAAACTGCAGGTCCTGGTTTCGACGACCGTGGTTGAAGTGGGGGTTGATAACCCCAACGCCACCGTGATGATGATTTATAATGCGGATCGCTTTGGCCTGGCCCAACTGCACCAGTTGCGGGGACGGGTTGGCCGTGGTGACCGGCAGAGTTACTGCCTCTTATTGGCCGATCCGAAAACCGCTGAGGGGAAGGAACGGATGAAGACGATGGTGGCAACTAACGACGGCTTTGTGGTGGCCCAAAAGGATATGGAGCTGCGGGGCGCCGGGGATGTATTAGGAAACAAGCAATCTGGGGTGCCGGACTTTAAAGTAGGTGACCCAGTTGGTGACCTAAAAATGCTACAAATTGCCCGTGAGGATGCGGCCAACCTATTACGGACCCCCCACTGGGATGAACAAGATGATAACCAACCGCTGGTGCTGTACCTACAACGCCACCAGCTTGAAACACACTTTGATTAAGGAGTAAAGATTATGATGAAAATTGCGGTAGATGCAATGGGTGGCGACAATGCCCCCCAAGCAATTATTGAAGGGGTTGAAAAAGCACGGGATCAATTTACCGACCTTGAATTTCAACTATACGGTGACCCGGCAAAGGTAAAGCCGTTGATCAAGAATGAAGAGCGGCTAACCATGGTGGCTACTAGTCAGGAAATCTCGATGGGTGAAGAACCGGTACGCGCAATCCGCAAGAAGAAGGACTCGTCGATCGTGCGTGCTGCTAAGGCAGTCAAGGACGGCGAGGCCGATGCCTTCTTCTCTGCCGGTAACACGGGTGCGGTGTTAGCTGCTGGTATTTTTGTTGTCGGTCGGATTAAGGGAATTGACCGGCCTGGGCTGACCAGTATCCTGCCGATTACTAAGCCGGGTGCCGAGCAAAAGAGTTTTGTCTACCTTGATTCGGGGGCTAACGCAGAAAGTAAGGAACGGAACCTGGTTCAGTACGGTTACCTGGGTAAGTTTTATGCTGAAAACGTCCTGGGCGTTAAGAATCCGCGGATCGCGCTCTTAAATAACGGGGCCGAAGAAGATAAGGGTGATAAGCTCCATAAGGCCGTTTGGCAAGAACTCAACAAGCAGGCCGACCTTAACTTTGTTGGTAACATCGAATCCGGTGACCTCCTCTTTGGCAAGGCGGATGTGGTGGTCAGTGATGGTTGGACGGCCAACGCGGCGCTAAAGGCCACCGAGGGAACGGCTAAAATGATGCTAACCCTGATTAGGCACGGTATTTTAAATGGTGGTCTGCGGGCCAAGCTTGGTTACCTATTACTAAAGCCGGTCTTTCACCAGATTGGTAAGCGGATGAACACTTCCACGTATGGTGGGGCAGTTCTACTGGGCTTGAAGGCCCCAGTTGTTAAAACGCACGGTGCTTCCGACGCCGCGGCGGTTGCCAACACCATTTCACAAATCCGGACAATGCTAAAGTCAGGAGTGGTTGAACAAACGGTTGAGTTCTTTAGTCAGGATTCATCAGTAGACAAAGCGGACAAAAACGAATAAAATAGGTTCGTATTTAATAAAGTGAGGTTATTTACCATGGCTGAAAATGATAAGCGTACAGAAATTTTTAACAAGGTTTCAGAAATCGTGGCCGACCATTTTGATATTGACCGGGCCAAAGTGACTGATGATTTGAACCTAAAGACGGACTTAGATGCAGATTCAATTGACTTTGTTGAATTTGTTCTCGAGCTGGAAGATACCTTTAATGCGGAAATCGCAGATGATGAAGCGGAGAAGCTATCAACCATTGGTGAAGTAGTTGACTACATTGCCACGCACACCAATTAGGATCGTCTAAAAAGATAATCATGCGGGAGTGTGATAGACACTCCCGCAAGCACTAAGCGGCCTCAAGCGTTCGGGTTTACCGAATGTTTGAGGCTATTTGTGTACCGTACGGCTGCCCGCTGATTTTAAAAGTCACAATCGAAAGTAAATTAGGTAAAGAGCCTGTGCAAAGCGGTTTTGTTTAGTATAATAGGAAAGAATGTATCTTTAATTAGCAGAAAGGACTTTAATTTATGATTGAAGAATTACAAGACTACTTGGCCAAGGAATTTGATATTCACTTTACTGATCCGAGTTTGTTGGCAGAGGCCTTCACACAGGCTTCATACGTTAATGAACACCCGGACCAGAATCTGAAGTTTTACGAACGGATCGAATTTCTTGGCGATGCCGTGTTGGAACTGATCGTTTCCGAATACATCTATAAACGTTATCCTGAGCTTCCTCAAGGAAAGTTAACCCGGCTGCGGGCGGCAATGGTCTGTGAGGATAGCTTCTCCAAGTTTGCTAAGGAATGCCACTTTGACCAGTACATCCGCTTGGGTCATGGTGAAGAACTGGCAGGAGCACGGCAACGTCCCGGCCTGTTGTGTGACATCTTTGAATCCTTTGTCGGTGCCCTCTACCTTGATCAAGGACGCCCGGCGGTTGAGAAGTTTGTCCGGCGGGTGATCTTCCCTAAGCTTGACATGGGCTGGTTTGACCACGCGGTTGACGCCAAGACGAGCCTACAGGAATTCCTTCAACGGGACGGGGACGTATTGATTGAGTACCACCTGCTGGATGAGACGGGGACGGAAAATGCTCCCGAATTTCACGTTAATGTCTCAGCCGATGGCAAGGTCATTGCCGATGGTCAAGGATCATCTAAGAAGCAGGCGGAGATGCAGGCAGCCCAAAGTGCGCTCAAAAAGCTCCGCGCCCACAACTAACGTGAGAGAAGATCAGAATGCGATTATTATCATTAACAATTGATGGATTTAAATCATTTGCCCGCAAGACCACGATTAAGTTTGAAGAAGGAATGACCGGGATTGTGGGGCCAAATGGTAGTGGAAAGAGTAATATTATTGAAGCGATCCGCTGGGTAATGGGTGAACAATCGGCCCGTCAGTTGCGTGGTGATAAGATGGCCGACGTGATTTTTAATGGGTCTGCCAACCGGGCACCGCTTAACCGGGCACTGGTTTCAATTACTTTTGACAATAGTGACCACTACCTAGCGAGTGACTACACTGAATTGACCGTTAGTCGGAAGCTGTACCGCAATGGGGACAGTGAGTACCTGATTAACGGTCAAAAAGTGCGTTTAAAAGACATCGTTGACCTCTTTATTGACTCCGGGCTCGGTCGGGAGTCCTTCTCAATTATTTCGCAGGGACGAATTGCGGCTATCTTCAACGGTAAGCCCGAAGACCGGCGGGGCATTATTGAGGCCGTAGCGGGCGTCGCCAAGTACCAAAAGAATAAGTCAACGGCGGAAAAGCGTCTGGCAACCACAATGGATAACCTTAACCGGGTTAGTGACATTATTCATGAACTATCGAGTCAGTTAGATCCACTGGCCGATCAAAGTGCCCTGGCTAAGGACTACTTAGAGCAAAAGAAGCAATTTGACCGCTTTGACCAGACCCGGATAGTTCGTACTTATGACCAGCAACATGGCCAGCTGACGAAGCTCCAAGCTAAATTGCAGGAAGCCCAGCAGCTTTCTAAAAAGTACCAGCTGGAAACAACGGTGGCCGAAAAGAAATTAGCCCAGCATAAGGAAGGCCGGACAGCTTTAGCCGCAAAGAAGGACCAGGTCCAACAGTCAATCTTAAAACAGACGCAGTTGATTGCTGATTACCGTAACCGGCGGTCGGTTTCGGACGTTAAGCAGCAACAGCGCCAAAGAGAGGCAGAACGTCTTCAAGAGCAGTTGGCGACTAACCAGCAGGCCGTTACCGGGGCTAACCAGGACCTGACGAAGCTAAAGGCCACGATCGAAGAACAGCAGACAGCAATTGCTAGTCACCGTGAAGAATTGTCCCGGGCCCAGCACTTGACGGCGGGTGAACAGCTACGGCAGTTACAACAGCGCCTGGCCGAGTTACAAAACCAGCAGATTGACCTGCTGCAAAAGCAGACCACCCTTCATAACCAGGCCACCTTTTTGCAGCAAAATCACCAGCAAAGCCTCAGTCAGCAGAAACAGAGTAACGCCGACCTGTCAGCCCGGCTAGACCGTAAAAAGTCGGTTAGTGCTCAGTTAACGACCCAGCAAGAGCGGGTTGACCAGTTGCAGGCAGCACTCACCGGGCAGCGGCAAGAATTAGCCCACGTTAACCAGCAACTATCGACGGTGACGGACCGTTACCAGCAGACCCAACGGCAATGGTATCAGGTATTAGGGGATGCCCATTCGACGGCCTCCCGGATTAAGGCCTTTCAGGCAATGGAAGAGACCTATGCCGGTTACTATCGGGGAGTGCAGAGTGTCTTGAAAAACCGGGATCAATTCCCCGGCCTGGCAGGGGCGGTTAGTGAACTGGTCGAAGTTCCTAGCAAACTGACGACGGCAATTGAAACGGTTCTTGGTGGCCAGCTCCAGCAGCTAGTGGTTGACCAGCAGGCAACCGGGAAGGCGATTATCAACTACTTGGTAAAAACGCGTGGTGGTCGGGTAACTATTTTGCCACTAGATACCCTACGGCAGCGCCGGCCATTAACTATTTGGACTGAACTGGCGAGTCTTCCCGGCTATGTTGGTCGGGCAACCGAACTGATTCAATACCCAGCTAAGTACCAGCTGATCGTTGACCACCTACTGGCCAATACCGTTATCGCTGATAACTTGGACCACGCGGCTACGATTGCTCGTGCCGGTCGTCACCAGGTTCGGGTAGTTACCCTGGATGGCCAATTGATCAATGCCAGTGGGGCAATGACCGGTGGTGCTAACCGTCACCAGCAACACGGGGTCTTAAGCCAGAAGCAAACCGGCAAGGAACTGTCAACGCTTCTGCAGCAGCAACAAGCGTCTGCTAAGTCATTAGAGGCCCAGGTTGCCCAACTCCACCAGTCCCAAGAGCAGGGGCAGGATCGCCAGGCTAAGTTGCAGGTAAAGGGTCATGACCTGACGCAGCAACTCCAGGCGGCCCAAAATGATGTTCAACGCCTGCGTGACCAGCTGAAGGAACTGGACCGGCAGATCAGTTCGCTCCAATACCAAAATAATCAACAAACGGACCAGCACCAGTCCTACCAGGCTCAGGTGGCTCAAAACCAGGCGGCCCAACAGCAAACCGATCGCCAGTTGGCACAGGTGAAGGAAGCAACCCAGTCGGTTAACCAGCAGATTGAACAATTGCGCACCAATGCGGATAGCCAAAACGAGCAGGTTCACCAACTCCACCAGTGGTTAGCGGTGGCCGATGAACGGGGGCAGCAGTACCACCAGCAAGAGCAACGGCTGGTAGCCCGGTTACGGGAATTGGAGAAGCAGGGGCAGCAACTGACTCATCAGCGTGACCAGCTACTGCAGAGTCTCCAGGTTCAGGACAGTGATGAAAAGTCGACCGCGGCCGCACTCGACCAGGCTAAGCATAGGTTAGCCGGCCTGCAGGAGCAGCTAACGGCGGCCAACAATGACCTGACAGCGGTTGAAGAAAAATTAAGTGGCGAAGAAAAACGCCAGGACCGTTTGCAGGGACTGCTACGGGCAGCGGCTGATAATGTCAGTGACCTGACCGCCCAACGTATCCGGTGTGAAGGACAACTTGACCAGTTATTAAACCAGCTGAGTGAACACTACTCGATGACAATCGATGCGGCCCGGCAAAAGGCGGATCAAGACATTAGTGACCAGGACCTGGCTACCCGCTTGAAACTGCTGCAACGGGGGATCGATGAGTTAGGAACGGTTAATGTCAGTGCCATTGCGGAGTATGACCGGGTAAAGGAACGGTACGACTTCTTAAAGGGCCAACAAGACGACCTCTTAACGTCGCGTGACCAGTTACAACAAACCATGGCTGAGATGGATAGTACCGTTAAGAAACGGTTCTTGACGACCTTTAATCAGGTTTCGGCCGCCTTTAATGAAACCTTCCGCCAGATCTTCAATGGTGGCCGGGCTAAACTTGAATTGACTGATCCGCAGCACCTGTTAACAACAGGGGTGGATATTATTGCTCAGCCACCGGGCAAGAAGAACCAGCACCTGAACCTGTTATCTGGTGGGGAACGAGCATTGACCGCAATTACCTTATTGTTCGCGGTTCTCAAAGTCCGGCCAGTTCCATTTGCAATTTTGGATGAACCGGAAGCAGCTCTCGATGACGTTAACGTGCAACGGTTTGCCAACTACCTGCAGCGGTTTGGCAAGTCCGGCCCGCAGTTCATTGTTATTACCCACCGGAAGGGGACAATGATGGGGGCTAACGTTCTCTATGGGGTTACCATGCAGGAATCAGGTGTTTCAAAGATGGTTTCTGTCGACGTGGTTGATACCCTGGATAAAAGTAATAATGAGGAGGAATAAATATGGGATTATTTGATATTTTCCGCCGGCACAAGAAAAAACAAGTAAGTTCGGAGTCAGCGTCAACGTCAACGGCTAGTCAGTCTACTTCAACGACGGCGTCCTTATCGACGACGACCTCTACCTCAACGAGTATCAGTATTAGCACGAGCGTGGCACAGTCACAGAGCCAGTCCGTCAGTGGATCGCTAAGCCAGTCAACTTCACTGAGTACTTCTATGGTCATGTCACTCTCAACCACGACCAGCCTGATCCAATCGTTGCGCGCTAGTCAGGAAGCTGTTAGTGCGGTTGAAAGCCAGCTGAGTAGCAGTCAATCTACTGGCATGAGTGTTTCACAGAGTGTATCCACTTCTAGTGTCACCAGTGAGAGCAGCTCCACGTCACTGGCCAGCTCGACCTCGCTGGTGGGAAAAACACCTACAGCTGACACGACCACCACGGAAGCGACGGTAGAAACACCCGACCAGACTGAGGCCAAGTATGACCGGGGCCTGGAAAAATCACGGACTGGTTTTGGCGCCCGCCTGAACCGTTTCTTAGCCAACTTCCGTCACGTTGATGAGGACTTCTTTGATGACCTCGAAGACCTGTTAATTGAATCTGACGTGGGTTATGACATGGCGATGAAACTCAGCGACAGCCTCCGGGAAGAGGTTAAACTGGAAAACGCCAAGAGCAAGCAGGACGTGTCCAACGTTATCATTGAAAAGATGGTCGACATCTATGAGGCGGCGGGTAAGGATGAAAATCCTAACCTGCAGATGGCTAAGGAAGGCCCAACCGTCATTATGTTTGTCGGTGTGAACGGTGCCGGCAAGACAACCACCATTGGTAAGATGGCGGCGCGCTTCAAGAAGGAAGGCAAACGTGTCTTGCTGGCCGCGGCCGATACTTTCCGTGCCGGGGCAACCGAACAACTAGAAGTTTGGGCCCAGCGTGACGGGGTTGATATTGTGACCGGCCCCGAAAACGGTGATCCGGCGGCAGTTGTCTTTGACGCAGTGCAAAAGGCGAAGAAGGAGAACTACGACATCCTCTTCGTTGATACCGCGGGTCGGCTGCAGAACAAGGTCAACCTGATGAAGGAGTTGGCCAAGATGAAGCGGATCTTGACCCGGGAAATCCCGGATGCCCCCCACGAAGTTCTATTAGTCTTGGATGCCACGACTGGACAAAATGCTTTGAACCAAGCTAAACTGTTTAAGCAAAGTACTGACGTGACGGGAATTGTCCTTACTAAGTTGGATGGGACGGCCCGTGGGGGGATTGTCCTGGCAATCCGTAACGAACTTCACCTGCCAGTTAAGTACGTTGGCCTTGGTGAAAAGGTCGATGACTTGGAGAAGTTCGACGCCGGAGACTTTGTTTACGGCCTCTTCAAGGGCCTGGTTGATGTTAACTAGGAGTTACTATGGAAATTGAAAAAAATTACCGGATTAACTCCCTCTTTGAGTTTTACCAACCGCTATTGACCAAAAAGCAAAATGACTACCTGGAGCTCTATTATGGTGAGGATTACTCCCTCGGTGAAATTGCGGAGAACTTTCACGTGAGTCGCCAGGCGGTCTATGATAATATCAAACGAACAGAAAACATCCTGGAAGACTATGAGCAAAAGCTCCATTTATACGCCGAATTTCAGGCCCGTAATAAGCAGGCGGACGAAATTCAACAATATGTTCGTAGTCACTACCCAGCGGATGCAAAGCTGAATGACCTGGTTAGTCATTTGGAAAGTTTGGAGGAAGAATAAAGAATGGCATTTGAAGGATTAACTGAACGCCTGCAAAAGGCGATGGAAAAACTCCGGCGTAAGCCTAAGGTGACGGAAGCCGACTTGCGGGAAACAATGCGGGAAATCCGCCTGGCCCTACTAGAAGCCGATGTTAACTTTAAGGTGGTTAAGGACTTCGTTAAAACGGTCCGGGAAAAGGCCGCCGGTGCTGAAGTACTGAAGGGCCTGAACCCGGCCCAGCAAATTGTTAAGATCGTTAACGATGAATTGACAAAGTTAATGGGGGAAGAAGCGGTCCCGCTTAATAAGTCCAAGCATATTCCAACCGTTATTATGATGGTTGGTCTACAAGGGGCCGGTAAGACGACCACGGCCGGTAAGTTGGCCCTCCGCTTAAAAAATGAAGAGCACGCCCGGCCAATGTTTATCGCGGCCGATGTCTACCGGCCAGCGGCCATCACCCAGCTGCAACAGGTGGCCGACCAGATCGATGTCCCGGTTTTTGAAAAGGGCACCGATGTTGACCCGGTAGAAATTGTCCGTCAGGGGATGGAAGTGGCTAAGCAGAACCACAATGACTATGTCATCATCGATACGGCCGGTCGTCTGCAAATTGACGAGCAGCTGATGGATGAGCTGGCCAACATTAAGGAACTCGTGCACCCGGATGAAATCCTGCTGGTAATTGACTCCATGACCGGGCAAAATGCCGTCAACACGGCCCAAGGCTTTGACGACAAGCTCGATATCACTGGGGTAGTACTAACCAAGTTGGATGGTGACACCCGTGGTGGGGCTGCCATGTCAATTCGGGCTGTTACTGGTAAGCCAATCAAGTTCGTCGGTGAAGGAGAAAAGATGACCGACTTAGACGTCTTCCACCCCGACCGGATGGCTTCCCGAATCTTGGGCATGGGGGATATGATGACCCTGATCGAAAAGGCCCAAAAGGACTTCGATGAAGAAAAGGCCCAAGAGACGATGGACAAGATGCGGGAAAACACGTTTGACTATAACGACTTTCTCGCCCAGTTGGACCAGGTTACTAAGATGGGGCCAATTGAAAATATCATTAAGATGATGCCGGGGATGGCCAACAATCCGGCACTGAAGAACCTTAACGTTGACCCGAAGCAATTTGACCACATCAAGGCAATTGTTTACTCGATGACGCCGGAAGAACGAGAGAATCCGGATTTGATGAATCCAAGTCGGCGGCGCCGGTTAGCAGCGGGTGCCGGGCGACCAATTGTGGAAGTTAACCGGATGATCAAGCAGTTTAACCAGATGCGGAAGATGATGAAGCAGGTCACTAATGGTAACATGAGTGGCATGCAGAATATGTTTGGCGGTCAGATGCCTGGCGGTAAGATGGGGCAGATGGCAATGAATCGGATGGCCCGGAAGATGAAGAAGGATAAGGCCAAGCGAATTAAAAAGCTCCGGAAGCTGCGTAAAAAGAGATAATTATTAATCAGCACCAGTGTTAGTAATTGACACTGGTGCTTTATTTTATATAACTATCATCGATAATTGACTTTAGTGGTTAATTATTGTCCGATAATTAAATAGATATTGAGCATAGTGATCTTCCAAACTGATATTAATGAAATTATGACGAAAAACAGCTTGAATATGGCATCTAGAACGTCTTATCACTTGATTGCAAATTCTTTGTTCAGTTACCTAAAATTGTGCTAAGATAATTAGAATTGAATTGTGGTATTAACTAATAATCCTTGCTGGAATGAGTAGCTGATATCACGGGGGAATACCCCGCCGAATTTACTAATTAACGGAGGAAAGTTAAGATGGCTTGGAAGAGTAAGCAATCACAAGAACAGTTACCGCACTATGGCCTACGTAAACTTAGCATTGGTGTGGCCTCTGTTTTATTATCAACATCGTTTTACCTCGGATTAAGTGCAGACACGGGGCATGCCGCCACCGTCCCGGCAAATGGTGAAGTGACCCAGGCACAGGCCAGTGATCAGTCGCTAGGTAATGGTGCCCAGCAACCAGCAGCAAGTGAGAGCTCATCACCAGTCCAGGTGGCCCCGGCAGAGCAAGCAACATCAACAGTGCCAACCGCCCAAACAGCGATCAATGATCAGGTTGGTGATAGCAATAACCAGATTGAAATTAGCAACCATCAGGTAGTAGAAGCAAGCGGGGACCAGCAAACGGGGACTCCCGGAACCACTACTTTAGATCTGGGACTAGATATTCCCAGTAATCAGGCGGCCCAACTGAAGGCGGGAGACTACCTTGACATTAAATTAGGTTTACCATACCAAACCAATGACGGTCAGTCTTGGGTAATGAGTTACGGAGTTATTAATAACCAGGCCCAGCCTTTAGCAGTGACGGGTAATGGCGTGACGGCGGCGTACATTGTTCCGGTTGGGCAGTTAGATGGCTACCAGCAAACGATCGGCCAGAATGGTCGGTTAGTCTCTACCAAGAATAGTAATGGTGATGCGGATAGCCTGGGGACTAGTAATGGCTATTACCGCCTTATTTTTACGGATGGGATCAAAGACTACCTGGCAAGCCACGCCGGCACCACCGGGACCTGGCACTTTGACTTTAGCCTGGTTTGGTACAATGGCTCATCGTATCAGGATAAGAAGAGCAACGCCCCCGCGCCATTTACCCTGTATACTAGTACCGGTAATGCGGGTACCTATACGCCAAATGATGATTTACAGGTTGGTGATAAGAAGTTCGCTAGCGGTCTGCAATTTACGGTTCAAAAGATCGATTCAGGTCAGGCGAACGTTAAAGTGACGGATAAGCCAATCGCTAGCAATCATACTGGCAACATGCCAGCACATGAATGGTTTACGGCTAATGGTCAGGAATATTTAATTCCCCACGATGAAACCCAGAGTGTGGGTCTTTCCTTGGCAAATAAGGATCAAAATAATCACCAACTGGGACAACAATTTACAATTACGGTTACCAAACCGGCCAATAATGCCGATGTTAGTTTTGATTTCGTGACAGCCGCGGATGTCCAAAGGCAGTTACAGGATTTAATCGTCCCAGAAGATAATCGTTCTCAATTAGTCGACCAGGTTACTGGTACTGGCGACTACTACCTATCTAATCCATCGCTTTACCAGCAGCCGAAAGTGACGGTGACCGCTAATTATTCTAATAACGGCAACACGGTTACCTATACTGTAAATGTTGACCAGGCCTACAAAGGCTTTCGGGTAACCTACAACAATACCGCACCGTTCACCCTAATTAATTGGCGAACTGCTGATCCAACCGCATTATTACCACCGGATTCAATTACGGACTTTGCCAAGGATCAGGCTAACGTCACCTACCAGGGGGACAATGACCGGCAAAACTGGTTCAGCGGCTACCCAATCCAAAACCAGGCCGTTAGAAACTACCTTAATAGTCATCCCTGGCACGTGGCTGTCGCCAATGACGCCGGATACAACTATACGACAGATTATGGTTATTGGATTGATGCTAGTTCGGACAACCGCCCGACTAACAATGGCTACATTGCTAACCATTTCTACGGCTGGGTCAGCCAGACCATCCACTTTGTAGATGAAAATGGTCAACCGATGAAGGACGATAATGGACAGCCGGTCAGCGACCTTGTCCGGACCGTTAGCTTTGTTAGTGGTGGCGACCAAAATGACTTTGCGGGACAAACCCAGGCATTTACGGACGTTGACGTTCATCGTGATGGCTATACGGCCTTTGTCGGCGAAAAGGATCAAAACGGCCAACTCGTTTTGGTAAATGGCAAAGCGGTGACGAGTAGTAAGCTAACTGGCGATAGTGAGAGCCATGAAGTCTATGGTCATGAGGACGCATTTGGCTTTCCTCACGATAACTTTGTCGAATACGTCGTTTACAAGAAAGACCAGCCTACTCCCCAGCCAGAGGAGGGGAGCGTTACGATTCATTATATGGATGAGGGCGTTAACCCAAGTGCAACCACCTTTACTCCTCAGGACGGAACGGAATTGACGGCCCAGCAGCAGTCAAGAACTGGTGAAGTCGGTGACCGGTATACTAATACACTTTGGGACTACCGTCAGGCGGGGTATGAATTAGCGACCGCCACAGCTGATTCAGCAGCGACCGCCGGGAACTTCACGGCGGGTCACCAGGATGTTTACATTTATTTGAAGCATCGGGTACAGGTTGAGACGGAGAACTTTACGGCAACGGAGAATATTAAGTACGTTTATGCCAATGGTGAGCACGCAGGAGAAACGGCCGCCCCAGACTATAATCACGTTATTAACTATTCCCGGGAGCGGAGCATTGATTTAACTAATAATCAGGTGTTGAATGATTGGAGTGCTTGGCAGGCTGACGGTAATTTTGGGAATGTCCAGTCGCCAATAATCAGTAATTACCAGGCTGATCAGTCACTAGTTGCTGCTCCGCAGTTATCAGCGGCGGACTTTGTCAACGGTGCGACTAAGCACTTTGAATTTGTGGTTAACTACACGACGAATCCGCAACCGGATCCGCAACCAACAGATCCACAACCAACGGATCCCCAGCCAACAGATCCGCAACCGACGGACCCGCAGCCGACAGACCCACAGCCAACGAATCCACAACCGACGGATCCACAACCAACAGACCCGCAGCCAACAGACCCGCAACCAACGGATCCCCAGCCAACAGATCCACAACCGACGGACCCGCAGCCAACAGACCCACAACCGACGGATCCACAGCCGACAGACCCGCAGCCAACGGACCCACAACCGACGAGTCCAACTACGCCAGTTGCTCCAACCTCCCCAACTGATCCAGTTACGCCGTCGACCCCAACTACACCGGCTAACCCGACCACTCCGGAGGTGCCAACCCAGCCAGCTACCCCATCCCAACCAGGTGACCCTGTAAGACCAGCTCTGCCTGAGGAATCAAACAAAACAGTCGCGACTGCGCAAGCAACTAAGCTGCCGCAAACGGGAACGGCCAACCAGTACGGGTTATTGGCACTGGGGCTAGCGGCCTTAGCGGCATTATTTGGCCTGGCTCGCCGTCGACCAAAAAATAATTAAGCCTGTCAAGAAAAACTACTTTACATTCTTCTTGAAGACTGGTATATTATTATCTGTTAAAAGAATTCAGGGAGGTGCAAAAATGTCTGTTAAAATTCGTTTAAAGCGTATGGGTTCAAAGAAGCGTCCTTTCTACCGGATCGTCGTAGCTGACTCACGTTCACCACGTGATGGTCGTTTCATTACCGCTTTAGGTACTTACAACCCATTGACTACTCCTAAGGAAGTCAAGTTTGATGAAGACGCTGTTATGGATTGGCTACAAAAGGGTGCCCAACCATCTGACACGGTTCGTAACATGCTTCAAAAGGCTGGCGTGATGAAGAAGTACCACGAAGCTAAGTACGCAAAGAAGTAGTGATGAGTTATCATGACTGAGACAAATATAGAGACGCTGATTCGTAGTTTAGTTACCCCACTTTTAAAGCATCCTGAGGCGTTGACGATTACGCAAGATGATAGTGGTCGCTATCATCGGTACATTGTTGACGTTCGTAAGGATGATGTTGGCCGCTTGATTGGACGACAGGGACATGTTGCTGCGGCATTGCGGACCGTTGTCGAAGGTGCGCGTTCTCGGCGTTCCAACTCTAAAAAAGTCCGGTTACTGATTAACGATCATCGTCACTAAATAAAAAAACTCCCACACTTTCTGGTGGGAGTTTTTCTCGTTTTAGGAGGAAATATGAAACTGTATAACGTTGGTAAAATCGTTAATACGCATGGCATTCGTGGTGAAGTCCGGGTAATTCCAACTACCGACTTTATCGAAGAACGCTTTGCTCCCCAGCACAAGCTGTACCTACAGACGGCAGGGGCACCGTTGGAGTTAACCATTGAAAAGGCCCGGCAGCATAAGGGCTTTGTCCTGGTTAAGTTTGTCGGCTATGACAATATCAATGATGTGGAGAAGTTCCGTGACCACGAATTACAGGTTAGTGGTGAGGACCAACAGCCACTTGAAGATGGTCAATACTATTACCACCAAATTATTGGCCTAACTGTTAAAACGGTTGATGATGGCCGTGAATTAGGAACCATCAAGGAAATTCTTTCGCCTGGCGCCAATGATGTCTGGGTGGTCAAACGGGCCGGTAAGCAGGACCTCCTTTTACCGGTGATTGATGATGTCGTCAAGAAGGTTGACCTGGCAAATGGTCAGGTGTTGGTTGAGTTAATGGAGGGGTTAGAATAATGCGAATTGATATCTTAAGCCTCTTTCCGGACATGTTTCAGGCCACGCTGGGCGAATCAATTGTCGGAAAGGCACAGGATAATGGCTTTTTAGACGTGCACGTCACTGACTTTCGGGACTATACCACCGATAAGCATAACCACGTTGATGATGCACCCTTTGGCGGTGGCGCTGGAATGCTCTTACAGGCCCAGCCAATTTATGATGCAATGGCGGCGATTGAAAAGGAGACAGCGGGTCAATACCCTAAGGGACGGGTAATTTTGATGGATCCCGCTGGCCGTAAGTTTGACCAAGACTACGCTCAAGAACTTGCTCAAGAAGAACACTTGACCTTTATCTGTGGGCACTACGAGGGTTATGATGAACGAATTCGTAACCTGGTGACCGATGAGGCCTCCCTAGGGGACTACGTGTTAACCGGTGGTGAATTGCCCGCAATGGTCATGATTGATGCAACCGTTCGTTTTGTGCCTGGGGTCTTGGGTAATATGGCCTCGCCGATGGGGGACTCCTTTAGCAATGGCCTGCTGGAATACCCGCAGTATACCCGGCCAGCTGACTTCCGGGGGATGAAGGTACCGGAAGTGTTGACCAGCGGTAACCACCAAAAGATTAAGGAATGGCGGATGCGTGAATCCCTACGCCGGACCCTTCAACGGCGGCCCGACCTCCTGAAGACCGCTAAGCTTTCCCGTGAACAGGAAATCATGCTCCAGGATCTTAAATTAGACCAGGATCCGAACGTGCCGGACTAGGAGGTGCCAATGAAGAAGTTAATTAAGCGCCTCTTTTGGAAACAGGATCCAACCGTTTACCAGCAAAAGGATGCCAAGCTGACCCCCAGTCTACGGACAATTGATTTAATCGGCCTGGGAACGGGGATGGTGGTTGGGACCGCTATTTTTACCCTACCGGGAATTGTGGCGGCCGAACATACCGGTCCGGCGGTTCCGCTTGCCTTTATTGTGGCAGCGATCGGGGCGGGCCTATCGGCATTAGCCTATGCCGAAACGTCTTCAGTATTGCCCTTTGCCGGCTCGGCCTTTTCCTGGATCAACGTGCTCTTTGGTGAATTCTTTGGCTGGATTGCGGGTTGGGCCCTGTTAGCCGAGTACTTTATTTCGGTGGCTTTTGTGGCGTCTGGTTGGTCGGCCTATATGCAAGGCTTCTTGGCGAGCCTGGGAATTAAGCTACCGACTGCACTGACGGGGGGCTTTAACCCCAAGCAGGGGTCGTACGTCGACCTGTTGGCGGCGGTGGCGATCCTGGTAGTGGGCCTGTTGATTTCGCGGGGGGTCCACCAGGTAAGTCGGATCGAAAATACCATCGTTGCTGTAAAGCTCCTGGTAATCATCATGTTCATCGTGGTGGGCGCGACGGCGATTCAGTCTAAGAACTACGTACCGTTTATTCCGCCCCACCGTGCCGGGACGACCTTTGGTGGCTGGCAGGGGATTCTAGCGGGGACCGCGCAGATTTTTATTGCCTACGTGGGCTTTGACGCCATCGCGGCTAACACAGCCGAAACGAAGAACCCCCAAAAGACGATGCCCCGGGGATTAATTGGCACCCTGGTACTGGGGACGGGCTTCTTTATTGCCGTTTCCTTGGTGCTGGTGGGGATGTTTAAGTATTCCCGCTACGCCAATAATGCGGAACCAGCGGCCTGGGCCCTGCGGCAATCTGGCCACTACCTGACAGCTAACCTCTTGTCAATTGTGGCCATTGTCGGCATTTTCTCCGCCTTGATTGCAATCCTGCTGGCCTCGTCACGGCTAATTTACGCTTTCGGTCGGGATGGCCTACTGCCTAAAACGCTGGGAGTGGTTGACCAAAAGCACGTGCCAAGCCACGCCCTGTGGCTGATTACGATTTTAGCAATGATTTTAGGCTCCGTTTTTCCGTTTACGTTCTTGGCCACGCTGGTTTCCGCGGGAACCCTGGTGGCCTTCATCTTTGTTTCGCTGGGCATTTACGCCCTGCGGCCCCGGGAAGGGAAGGACCTGCCAGATGCCCAATTTAAGATGCCCTGGTATCCAGTTTTACCGGCAGTTTCGGTAATTTTTTCGGCAGTGATTTTCTGGGGACTGAATCGAGATGCCAAGATTTTGATGGTCGGTTGGTTTGTAATCGGCCTGTTGATCTACTTTACTTATGGGATCCGGCATTCCATTATTAATGAAGAACATCAGGAATAACCCTTGAAAGTAAAGGCAAAAGTATGTATAGTAGTTATTGGCTGTTTAGCCGTGAATAACGGTATTCCGCTGCCCACTTAAGGACATGAATGTCGGCGAAAGGATAGAAATTTTTATGCGTCAAAATAAGTTAATCGAAAAGATTACTGCTAGTCAATTACGTGATGATATTCCGGACTTCCGTGCCGGTGATACTGTTCGTGTTCACGCCCGGATCGTTGAAGGTTCCCACGAACGTATCCAGATGTTCGAAGGTGTTGTTATCAAGCGCCACGGTGCTGGTATCAGCGCTACCTACACTGTTCGTAAGATCAGTAACGGTGTTGGTGTTGAACGTACTTTCCCAGTACACTCACCACGGGTTGCTAAGATCGATGTTCTGCGTCATGGTCGTGTACGTCGTGCTAAGCTGTACTACCTGCGGGCACGTACTGGTAAGGCTACTCGTATCGCTGAACGTCGTCGCGACAGCGAAAAGTAATCTAAACATAAGAACCCTTGCTAGACAAGGGTTCTTTTTTGGTTTAAAATTAAAAAGCGCTCATCTTTGAACGAGCGCTGAAACTATTACTTGAATAGTTTATGAATTAGTTTTTTAATGTGCTTACTAGACACAATCAGAATAACAAGGAACCAATGTCCCATAGGAGATCACCTCCTATTGCACATGGTTTAAGTGGGAGCTACCCACCCGATGTGCACAACAATTGTATCATAATTAAGTTGTGCTATAATTAAGTTATCAGAATAATAAGGCCGGTGTGCAAAATGATATTGAGGTAGCTCCTCAATAATCGTACCGGTAGCAGGGCGCCTAAAAAGCGTCCTTTTTTTATTTTTAAAATACTAAAACCCGGTGTCGCGTATTTATCGTGGTACCGGGTTTTATAATTAGTGCTCAACGTAATCAACTACAAATTTTGTTAGTGGCGTCTGGGACCACTGGTCAGCGGTTTGCTTAAGTGCCGACCAGAAGGATTGATCTTGAACGTGTTGTAAAATTTCCACGGCGAGGGGAGTGGTATTGCTAATGATGATCTCATCCTTAGCAATGTTTCCCTGGAAAATCCGACCGTTAATTAGCTGAACGAATATTTCGTGGATGGTTTGGTCGACCGTTGCCTGGTCGTATTTCTTAGTCACCGTGGTGAAGCGCTGGTTATTCTTGACCAATTCATGCACTACCACCTGGTCATAGGTCGGGATCATACTGGCGGTTTTATCGAGAATTACAAAGTAGGTAAAGAGGTAGTCATCGGTATTCATATGAAAAATTATCCTTTCATTATTATTCCTAAATTTCAAGAATAAGTTAGCCACTGGACTCAAATAAATAATACTGACC
>NZ_JBJEEL010000056.1:0-6967 GCF_051873035.1 Limosilactobacillus sp. | reverse complement strand
CAAGCTTGAGGATCACGACCGCCTTTTTCAATACGTGTCGTTATGGTGTGCTTACATTGAATACAAGAATTTCTGGGGGAGAAAATATCAATGAAATTTATCAACTTTGAACATGCGAAAAAGGTGGCTATGACTGGTCTAGCAATGACGAGTTGTGGCTTTTTATTGTGGGTTTCACAGGGATTATCGTATGCGGATGATAATCTCACGCCAACTACCACGACAGTTAACCAGTCGCAAGCAGTTGTTGCCGGTAATACCACTAATTCACCGGCGGCGACTAGCCAACAGCCGATAACTACGCAAATGCAAGCAGCTGCTAGTCAATCCTACGATCAAAATGATCATGGTAACTATGCATACTTAGATAACGTCTCACTTAATCCGGATGGTGAACTGAACGCGGCTGGTTGGCACGCGACCAACGCTGCCCAAAATCGGCCGTACCACTATATTATTGCCTTAAACCAAAATCATACTGAAATTGCGCGCCAAAACATTACCAACCAGGCGGTCAGCCGTACTGATGTCCAACGGGTTCATAATGTCTATGGTGCTGGTCAATCTGGTTTTAATGTTCAGTTTAACCTGGGCAAGGCGATGAACAATACGACGGTGGTTAACTTGATCAGCCGCTATTCCGCCGATCCAAACGGGAACGCGGACTACGTGGACTATTATTTCGCACCGGTCACCATTGATCAGCGTAACTATGCCTGCCTGGATAAGGCTACCGTTGTCAACAACAAGCTGGAAGTACAGGGTTGGAACGCGACGAATTTAGCATTTAACAAGAATTACCACTATATTATTCTACTGGACCGGACGACCGGTAAGGAGGTCAGCCGTGCCTTAGTTAAAAACAGTGTTGATCGTCCCGATGTAGCAAAGGTTTACCCAGGAATCGAAGGGGCTGACAAGTCTGGCTTTGCAGTCTCCTTTGGGCTTAACGGCGTTAACTTTAACCATAAATTGCAGTTGTTAAGCCGTTACGCTGGTGCAAGCGATGGTAACAGCGACTATGTTGATTACTACTTTACACCGATTACGGATGGTAACTATTCTAACCAGGGAAGCCTGGATAGCTTTAACGTTAGTGATGGTCAACACCTGAAAATTTCCGGCTGGCACGCGGATGACATTTCCCAATTTGAGAACCAGAAATTTATTATCATTTACGATAATACCGCTAATACCCAGGTTGCTAGTGCCAAGGTTACCAGCGTTAGTCGCCCGGACGTTGCCAAGGCCTACCCAACGATTAAAACGGCCGGCCAATCCGGCTTTGACTATGGCTTTGATTTGAGTAAGGTCAACCTATTAGATGGACACTCGTATTCGGTCGTCAGCCGTTACTCAACTAGCGACGAAGGAAATGGCGGCAATGGCCAGTACACCGATTTCTGGTCGGCTCCCGTAACTTATCGCAGTCAACAGGGTTATTCAGTTGACCAGGCAAAAATGACGGACCAAGGCTTGCAACTTGCTGGTTGGATGGCTAGTTCGCAGTCCCAAAGTAAGCGGAATGCATTTATTATTATTTTAAATAATGGTCAAGAAGTGACCCGGCAAAAGCTAAACTTGACTAGTCGGTCGGACGTCGCTGCTGTGTACCCATTAATCTTCAATAGTGCCAACAGTGGCTTCAATACGTTAATCAAACTTAATCCAGCTGCCATCACGGGAAATATGCAAATTATTTTCCGCTTTACTGATGACCCGGCCGGTAATGGTAATTCTGCTGACCAGAAGACTCCAGTTTACGCCTCCAATCAGGGGAGCTTTATTGACATCCGGGTTAATGGTCGTTCCGTTTACGTTAGTGGTTGGCATGCCAGTGACCAGTCCGCTAATAAGCCTTATCAATACCTGATCTTACTAGATGCTAATGGTCGGGAAGTATACCGGCAACGGGTATTAGATATTAACCGCCCTGATGATGCAGCCCGTGCAGCGGCGCCGTACATTCTGAATAGTACTAACTCTGGTTACCGTCTGGGCTTAACCCTGCCAGCTAGCGCCCAGGGTAAAGTTTTCCGTGTAATTCACCGCTTTACTGACGATGTTAACGGTAATGGTAACTCGGTTGACCTCTACTCAGCACCGTTATTACAGTACAACATGACGGCCAATGCAATTAACCGTTACATCCTCCAAAACCGAATTGGTCATGCAACGATTCAAACCAATTACGTTATCCCCGAGGTAACTGATGAATATAGCCGGACCAGCGATGGCCGTCCTGACATGGTCGTGGTTCACGAAACGGCTAACCCGAATGACAGTATTTACGGGGAAATTAACTATGAAAAGCAGACGTACGATAAGGCCTTTGTACACGCCTTCGTTGATGGTAACAACATTATCGAAATTTCAAGTACGGACCGCGAAGCCTGGGGGGCTGGCTACCCAGCTAATGGTCGGGCCGTTCAATTCGAACAGGTTGAAGTTTACAGCGCCGCAAACTTTGCCCGTGAATTGATCAATGGTGCTTACTACACGGCATATAAGATGAAACAGTATGGGATTGTTCCTACCCTGGCTTGGTACAATCGGCAAACCGGTCAATATGGTGGTACTTTATGGTCACACCACATGGTATCGCAATACATGCACGTCACTGACCATACGGACCCCGATGGTTACTGGGCTAACCGTGCTTCACGGTATTTCGGGACCTCATACACGATGGGGGACTTCTTTGAACTGGTTAAGTACGAATACCGGCAACTTTAATTTAGAAAGGTGAAGGATTAAATCATGTTATGGCAGTAACGCCTAACAGGTTTAATCCTTTTTTGTCCGTTAGCGTAAACTTTTATCAGCTCGTTTAAAGCTTAATGGCAATGGAGAAAAATAGTCCGTTTGCCGTAATCTTTTTAGTATAAATAGAACTGGTACTGATACACCATTTCCAATTATATAAATAATATTGTTGTAATAAATAGCTGAATTATTTCACTTATAATATTGATTTATAGTGACTAAAAATATTATAATTGCTTAACCGCCATGGATGGTACTGAACTATTAACATTTGTGCTAAAATAGGAAAGAATACGTGAACTTTAAAGAATTATTCGAGATTTTTTGGAGGTCTTAATAATAATGGAAAGTAAAAAGCATTTTAAGATGTACAAGAGCGGTAAGTTATGGGTTACCGCGGCTGTCCTCGGCCTGTCTGTAATGACGGGGATGACGGTTAACAACCAACAAGTAAAGGCCGATGACCAAGCACCGGTTGTCGCTAACACGGTTACCCAAAATGCCGCTACTAGTCAAAACAATGCTGAGACACCTTCTAATAATAACAACCAGGGGAATACTAATCAGCAACCGACTACTCCAGCTGATAGTCAAGGCAACCAGCAAGCAGCACCAACCAGTGAGACGTTTACACGGCAGATTAACTACACTAACGCCGATGGAAGTGACCCATCATCTGCTAGCCAAACTACGAAGGTTACTAAAACTGCTGACGGCAGTTATAATACCACTGGTGCATCCTGGTCGGGTGCTACCTTGCCTACCCGTGCAGGTATGTATGCTACGCTTAATGGAAAAGAAATTCATGAACTACCAACCGATGTTACCTTAACTAATAATGGTCAACCAGATACTTCAGCACTCAAAGTGATCTTTGTTCAGGATGCTTTAAGCCCGAAACAGAACCCCACGGATGCTGAAATCAACAGCCACAGTGATATGTACCGTACAATCACGCGGACGATTAACATTACCGATCCGACTTCTGGTAAGTTAACTAAAGTAGAACAAAAGGTTATCTATGGTCGTACTAAGACGCAACAAACTAACGGTAATTTTACATATGGCGATTGGGAAAGTGTTCATGAGAGCAATCCGTCACCGCTAAAACCGTATGAAATTCAAAAAGATGGCTATGTTGCAAAAACTGGTGAAGATAACTACGTAACAGCTGTTCCTTCCTTAACTAACGAAGAAATAGCTGCTGCTCAAAACAGTGATAATGGAAATACCAATTTGACCGTTAACGTGACCTACGTCAAGGCCCAAAGCACAATCACACCGGATCCAACCAAGAAAGACCAGCAAACTGACCTCTGGAAAAAGGTTACCCGGACGATTAACTACCAACTGGCGGTCGGTGAAAAGGAACCAACAGTTCAAGAAGTCTGGTTTAAACGGAGTAATACGGCCGTTATAGATAATAGTGGGAAAGTTACTAACCACTATACCAACTGGGAACCGGACGGGGATGCTTCCTGGCCATACTTCCAAATTGACCAGCTTCCTTACTACCACACGTTGGTGGATGGGCAGCGGCAAGTTTCCTTACCATTCACTCCGGTTACTGATACGACTGCGGACCAAACCTATACCGTGACCTACGTCAGTGACGGGACCGACCCTTACAACCAGCAAGTGGTACCAGGTCTTCGTGGTAACTGGGCAAGTATCGATGCTATTCATATGACCGATACCGGGATCCACGTTACCGGTTGGAACGCTAACAGTGATAGTTACAACCGTAACTACCACTTCCTGATCATCCTGGATTATGGTCAGAACCCGGTTGTTGGACAGTTCCATGAAGTAGGGCGGAAATTAGTCGCCGGCGGGGTTAACCGTCCCGATGTCTTCAAGGTACACCCAGTTTGGAACGCTGCTACTTCCGGCTTCGACGACACCGTCAACCTGGACTTGAGTAAGATCAAGGCCGGTGACAAGCTGCGGATCCTATCCCGGTGGACTGCGGACCCGAATGGTAACAATGACCCCGCTGACCTGGTTAGTTCCTACTACACCATGGACTACGGAACGAACGTGGCCAACCTGGATGGGATGGCTGTAACCAGCGATGGCCAACAACTAGAAGTGGATGGTTGGAACGCCACTAACCAGGTGGTTGGTCGTAAGTACCACTACATCATCCTGCTCGATTCAACGACGGGACGTGAAATTGGCCGGCAGCTAGTCACCGACGGGATTGACCGTCCGGACGTTAGTGCCGCATACCCGAACCTGTTAAACGCCAGCAAGTCCGGCTTCAAGGTTCGCTTCAACCTGGCCGGAATTGACCTGGGTCACAACCTACAAGTGGTTAGCCGTTACAGCGACACCCTTGGTGGTGAAGGTAGTAACGTTGACTACTGGTTCCCGGCACGGCGCCTTATCAATGGTACAACTGCCAACTTTAGCAACTTGGATGGTGTAAACGCAGATGCTAAGAGTGGTAAGGTTACCTTCTCTGGTTGGAATGCTACTAACTACAGCCAGGTAGAACCAAACCATTACCTTATCCTGTTTGACAGCACGGCTAATAAGCAAGTGGATGCTATCAAACTGGACAGTAAGAACGGTCTAGTATCCCGGCCTGATGTTCAAAGAGCCTTCAGCAATGTTAATGGAGCCTTGAATTCTGGCTTTAACTACAGCATTGACATGAGTAAGTTAACCTATGGCCACACTTACGCCCTAGTTAGTCGTTACTCTTCTAGTGCTGATGGTAATGGTGGCAACGGTGCTTACACTGATCACTGGTTTAACAACGCCTTTACCTTTAACCAACAGGCCTACTCAATCGACTCACTTGGATTCGCAACTAAGGCTAAGGCCAGTGCTTCGGACCAGGCAGCCACGGATGGTCAAAATAATCAAGTGACGATCGACCAAAACAAGCTTCACGTTACGGGATGGATGGCCAGTGATGCTGCCGTCAACTATAAGTACGCCTACGTCATTGTCCTCGATGCCAAGGGTGGCGAACTCGGTCGGAGTCAGGTTACCCTGCAAGACCGTAACGATGTCTTAAAGGCCTTCCCAACGATTTACAATGCCGGGAAGAGTGGCTTTGATACGGAGATTACCTTAGATGATCAAGCGGCTAAGAAGGCCCAAGATGATGGTATTCAACTGGTTCTGCGTTACACCAATGATAAAGGGGGTAACGGGAAGGTGACCGTCGATCAGTGGACACCTTCTTACAAGTACAACCAAGCCGACAACCGGTTTGTTCAAGCTTAGTTAAGAGAGAGTGGATATGAATTTACAAAAGACATTAATACTATGTGGAATTGTAGCGGTAGTATTACTGGTACTGCAATTCATTTCGCAAGTTCATCGAATCAAGAATGGTCGTGAAAATACGGGCCATAACCGGGTTTTCATTAACTGGTTACTAGTATTGGTAATTATCGGTGGCTTCGGTGGTGGAATCTATTTAGCACACCAGCCTAAGCACGAGGTTGCCCAACCGGTTAAGACGACGACGCCAACGACCAGTAAGGAAAGTGACGATAAAGTAACGGTGGAATTTGATCGTAAGGTTGAGCTCAACGACCAGGGTGAGCGTAAGGTCAAATTTAACGTTTCAGAAGGAACAAAGGTTAGAATCGTTGGTCACTATAGTAAGAAAGTCTTTAAGACCTTCAACGACCAAACTGAGTTTAGCTACACCTTTGATAACCCTGGTACCTATGACATTATTGCTACCAAGGGTGACAAGAAGGTTGTAAAGAAGTTAGTTGTGAAAGATTACAGTGGTGACGATGAAGACTCCAGTAGCTCGTCTAGTGCAAGTAGCACGGCATCGAGCCAGAGCGAATCATCACGGTCATCAAGCAACAACTCCAACAGCAGCCGGAGTCAATCAAGTGGCAATAGTAATAGTGGTAGCTCTGCTTCCAATGGTGGCGGCAGCCGGTCTACTGGTGGCGGCGGTAGTAGTGCCTATACCGGTGGCGGTAGTGCTTATACCGGCGGCGGTGGCGGTGGTGCTACTTACACCCCAAGTCGTCCAGCCTCTACGCCAAGTGCACCATCTAACGGTACCGGTGCAATGACTGGTGGCAACTACTAACCGAACCGTTCTACGTCTAGAAAAATAGTTTAATAACATAGTAGGGGATTCACGTTTGAATACGTGGATCCCTTTTTATTAATGTCTTTAGACCTAGTTGAGTGCGCGAGCAGAGCGAGTGCACGA
>NZ_JBJEEL010000055.1:0-38060 GCF_051873035.1 Limosilactobacillus sp. | reverse complement strand
TCAGTATTATTTATTTGAGTCCAGTGGCTAACTTATTCTTGAAATTTAGGTTTTTCTTTTTAAGAATTGATTGTCTGTTTGCGTAAAAAAACACCTCTCACATTTAAGTGAGAGGTGTCGGCATCCATCAATACCAGTTGACAGATACCCATATTATCTTTTAACGGTTAAAGAGAGTATCAATTGACTGGTGGTTATGGATCCGGACAATTGCTTCCTTCAGTAGGTCGGCTACGGACAACTGAACTAACTTATCAAACCGCTTTTCTTCAGGTAAATGAATGGTATCCGTAACGATAATATTTTCTAGCAGGGAATTTTGTAATACCGATACGGCATTACCAGAGAGAACCGGGTGCGTAGCT
Organism: Limosilactobacillus sp.; assembly: GCF_051873035.1. Taxonomy (GTDB): domain Bacteria; phylum Bacillota; class Bacilli; order Lactobacillales; family Lactobacillaceae; genus Limosilactobacillus. The sequence goes on along the minus strand of NZ_JBJEEL010000055.1, from coordinate 37,695 downwards.
ATTCCATAAATCTTTTTAGCACCAAACTTGGCCAGTACCTGCGCGGATAGCTTCATCCGAACACCAGTATCGACAATATCATCAACAACCAGTGCCGTCTTTCCCTTCACATCCCCAATCACGTATTCAGGAACGACCTGTTCCGTTTGTTCACGAACTTCGTCTGCCCGGTTATCAATAATCGCAATCGGTGCCTTAATCCGTTCAGCAAACTTCCGGGCGAAACTTACTCCCGCATGGTCAGGGGCTACCACCACAGTATCGTCATTAATCAGGTTGCGTTGGTAGAAATAATCAGCAAATAGACTAGTCGTCTGGAGGTGGTCAACCGGGATGTCAAAGAACCCTTGAACCTGGGCCGCATGAAGGTCAATCGTTACTAAACGGTTAATCTGATCCATTTCTAATAGGTTAGCAACTAGCTTAGCCGTAATTGGTTCCCGACTACGGGCCTTACGGTCTTGCCGTGCATAGCCATAGTATGGCATTACAACGTTGATTTTAGCCGCACTCGCCCGTCGTAAGGCGTCCACCATAATCAGTAACTCCATCAGGTTAGTGTTAACCGGGTCTGAGACGGACTGAATTACGTATACTTCACATCCCCGAACACTTTCGTCAATTGTAATCTTAATTTCACCATCAGCGAAATGGTTAACCGAGGCCTTGCTGAGTGGCAAGCCGATCTTATCGGCAATTGACTCCGCCAGTGGTCGATTTGAATTCAAAGCAAACAGCCGGACATTTTGAGCATCTTTTATCTGCGTCATCGTTGTTCTCCCTTTTTCCAAACAGTGTATAGCCTTATTATCGCAACATTTATCCTGGCAATCAAGTGGTACTTTCGTCAACTAAAGATCCTGGGGCCGAATCCCCTGCATTCCAATTAACGGGTCTACTGCTTCACGCGCAATCAGTTCTGGCGTCAGAATCGTCTCGCCCGTTTCAAGTGCTGGTTGAGGATCACTCTTATCATCAGTAGTTGTCAGCTGTTTGTTTAGGTTTCCCGGTGATGCTTTAGTTGACTGCCCTACTTTTCCCTGCCAACGTTCGGTTAACCGTGCCAATAAGGTCGTGTGCCGGTTAGTTCCCACCGTATGGACCGCCGTCGCTACTGCCTGGGCTTCACCCATGAGTACTAGCTTATCAGCTGCCCGGGTAATCGCCGTATAAATAAGGTTCCGCTGGAGCATTCGACTAAATTGGCGAACAATCGGTAACAGCACCATCTTGAACTGACTCCCCTGGGACTTATGAATGGAAATAGCGTAAGCTAATTGTAGCTGCCCCCATTCCATCCGGTGGTAGGTAACCTCATTACCGTCAAAGTCAATCGTCATGGATGACCCTTTTTTCCCCTTCTGGTCTTCAATGGCCACGATTTTACCAATATCGCCGTTAAAAACATTATTTTCGGGACTATTGACTAATTGTAAGACCTTGTCACCAACCCGAAAGGTCTGACCACGGAATTCAGCCTCGGTTCGTCCTTCTGCTGGTGGATTATAAACCGCCTGAGCGAGCTCGTTTAAATTATCAACCCCCGCCGCTCCCCGGTACATGGGGGCCAAGATCTGAACATCAGTTGCCGAAAAGCCCCGCTGTTGTGCTAACTTAATAATCTGTTCAACCACGTCTGGTACCTGCCAGGCCTGACAAGGAATAAAGGAACGATCGGCTTTTTTAGCCATGAGGTCAGCCGGTACCCGCCCCTCTTTGATTGCATGTGCTAGTGGAATAATTGTCGAGTCAGCTGCCTGACGGTGAATATTAGTCAATTCCACTTTCGGTAGTGGGGAAAAGGCTAACAGGTCATGAAAAACCTGACCAGGCCCGACGGATGGCAACTGGTCCTTATCCCCCACCAAGACGACGTGCATCGTGGTGGGAACTGATTGGACCAGGGTTTTAAACAGTAACGTATCCACCATCGACATTTCGTCAACAATCAGCAGCGACCCCTTTAGATCCCGTGCATTAAGGTCCGTCGGCAATTCCCGTCCGTTAAGGCCTAACAAGCGGTGAATCGTACTAGCCGGGAGGTCGGTCGCTTCACTCATTCGTTTGGCGGCGCGACCGGTTGGGGCCGCCAGTAGGATTGGGAAGTTTTTCTCCTTATACTGGTCAATATCCAGTGATAGCTGGTGAACCTTAGCATAGCATTCTACGATTCCGCGAATAATAGTCGTCTTCCCGGTGCCGGGGCCCCCGGTCAATAGCAGTACCTTGTTATTGAGGGCCGTTTTAATCGCCTGGACCTGAACCTGATCATATTGAATACCACTCTCTGCTTCTACATGGTGGAGGGTCTTAGTAATCGTCTCCTCCGCTACTGTCGACACCTTTGCGGTCATCAGCCGGTTAAGATGATCGGCGATTTGGTATTCAGCCTTATAGAGTGGGGTGGGATACAAGCGCTCCTGCTCATAGTTAATCTGCCGGTTCTTTTCCAGCTGGACAATCTGATCGGCAATTACGGCCGGCGGTACCAGTTGTCCACCACCTTCATTTAGTAACCGCTGGGCATTCACTAGGAGGGGTTGGGCACTGGTATAGGTGTCGCCGGTGGCCATCGTTAAATCATCTAGCGACTGGGTAATCGCTGCCGTAATCCGCCGGGGGTCGTCGGCCTTAATTCCAACCTTACGGGCGACCTGATCCGCGCGTTTAAAGCTAATCCCGTCAATATCCGTTGCTAGCTGGTAGGGGTTTTCACTAATGATGTGCAGCGCTTCATCACCATACCGGTCAACAATGCTACTAATCAAGTTACTTCCAAAGCCATAGTCATTAAGACCAATAATCACCTGGTCCAGTCCTTGACTAGCCTGCAGGTTCTCTATTAATGATTTCTTGATTGCCGACCGTAATTGAAGACCATCTAGTACGTGCGGATCGGCACTAATCTTATCAATTGCATTCGTCCCTAAGGCATCGACAACCTTTTCCGCGGTTTTCTGCCCCACTCCTGGGAACTGCTTACTGGCCAAGTATTCGACTAGTCCGGCCCGACTCGTTGGTTGGTTGACGTGGTAGGAATTGGCCTGAAACTGCCAGCCATAGCGGGGATGTTCGATTAATTGTCCCTCAAAACGGTAGGTTTGATCATCACTAAGGTCACCAAAGCTGCCCGTTACGGTGATTTCGTTTTCTGACCAGTCAAAGTTCGCCTCTTCTACTGACACCGCCAGTACCTTATAAAAGGAGTCGGGGCTCGTAAAAATTTCCGACTGGACTTGGCCAATAAAAAAAGACGGCTCCGTCGGCGTCTTGAATAAGTCCATTTCAGTTGCCATTGAAGTCATCCTTTCTCCAATTATTTATTTTTTCCTTGGGTAGTCCGCAGGGTCTTTTCAATTTCTGCCAACCGTTGCTCACTCTTCGCGTAGTAGGCTGGATTAAGCTGCTTAGCCTGGGCTAAGTAGTCCTGGTATGGTTCGCACAGTACCATTGCAACGATTCCACGGTTAAATTGCGTATCGGCCCGACCCGGGTGGTATTTCAAAATTGCATCGTAATACTTTTTCGCCGTTGTAAACTCACCCAAAGCCAGCAATGAATCACCCAGTACTTGGTTAATTTCCGGATCTTCTTGCCGTAACTCGTGGGCCGTGATTCCGTAAGCCACTGCCTGCTTGTGTAGCCCCTTCTTCATATAGCTTTGAGCCAACATTAGGTACGAATCCGCCTTTAACTTTTTATCGGTGATCTTGTTATAAAGGGCAATGGCCTTATCGGTCTTCCCAACTTCATAGTAGAGATTTCCCAAACCATAGTTTAAAAGATCAATTGCCGACTGGTCGGCCTTGGCTTCAAAAATCCCCAGTGCCTTCATAAAAAGCTCTTCTGCTTGTTGATAGTCATTGAGGCGGGTTAATAATGAACCGAGGTCGTAATAATTATTGACCTTATCTGGGTGTTCATCAATTGCCTGAATTAACTTGTGAACTAACTTCTCCGTCTCACGTTTCTTGCTATCTTTAAAATCTTTTTTATCAGTCATCACAGTCACCTCATTAAATGGTATCAGTTGGGTCAACCTTTGTCTTATGCAAATAGGATGTCTCATTCCACTGTTCCAACGTAAAGTGTTCTGCATCCGTCGTCTCTAAGATTGTCGTCGAGGTATTACTTAAACCTCCCCGATCCTTTAAGTGGGCTAACGGTGTCCCGACTAGGGCATTAATGGTTGCATTCAGGGCGGCACCATGTGAAACCACTAAAATGTTACTGGCCGGGTTTAAACGACAAAACTCCTTAATGGCTGAACCAACCCGGTCAATTACCTGGGCAAAGCTTTCACTCCCCGTCGCCTGTTCATTATACTGGTCCGGATGGTGACGGAAATTCTTTAACTCCTCAGGCCACTTCTTAGCCACGTCGGCGAAGTGCATCCCTTCCATCTGTCCCAGGTTAAACTCCATCAAGCGACTATCGATCGTCAGCCGGACCGGTTGATCGAGGTGTTCGATCAACTGTTCAGCGGTCACACGGGCACGCTTAAGTGGACTCGCATAAGCATGCGCAAAGTGAACTGGCCGTAAGTAAGCCGCTAATAATTTAATCTCCTGATAACTTTGGGGGAGCAGGGGTGAATCCCCATGCGCCCCCTGATAGCGGGATTCTAAGTTCCATTCAGTTTTTCCATGACGGATTAAGTACACTTTTGTCATTATTAATCGCAGACCTTTTTATTTAATATCTTACCAGAAAATTACTGGATTGTTCACACTTGATTTTGAATATGTATAAGTGGGGAAGCCCAATTGCTTCCCCTTTTTTAAACTATGTCTAATTAAACATACTGCAGCTGCCGTGCGCCATTGTAGGCCCGATCAATGATCGCACTACCTAGGCACTCTTCACCATCGTAGAAGACAACCGCCTGGCCAGGTGTAATTGCCCGGGCTGGATCATCAAACTCAACGGTGACGGTCTGACCATCAGCAGCAAGGTGAGCAGTCACGCCCACATCCTTTTGCCGGTAACGGAATTTTGCCGTGCAGTGGAAGTCATGACCATAACGGCTAACCACGTCATCGACCCAGTGAATATCGCTAGCATCAAGGTGGGTTGCATACAGGTGCTCATTATGGTAGCCCTGTCCCACGTACAAGACGTTCTTCTTGATGTCCTTGCCAATGACAAACCAAGGTTCATTGCTTTCCTTATTGCCACCGAGACCGAGGCCCCGCCGTTGACCAATGGTGTAATACATCAGGCCCATGTGCTGGCCGACAACCTTACCATCAACCGTCTCCATATTACCCGGCTGGGCAGGGATGTATTGGCTTAAGAATTCACGGAAGTGCCCATCTTCACCGATGAAGCAAATTCCCACGGAATCCTTCTTATCAGCAGTTGCCAAACCGGCCTCCTTGGCAATCTTACGGATCTCAGGCTTCGTGTAGTTGGCCAGTGGGAACATTACCTTATCTAACTGCTGGTAGTCCAGCTGACTCAGGAAATAGGTCTGGTCCTTATGCTGATCGGCAGCACGCATCAAGTGCATCCGGCCGTCAGCGTCCCGTTTTAAATCAGCGTAATGACCGGTAGCTACATAGTCCGCCCCTAACTGGTTAGCATATTCGATAAAGGCCTTAAACTTGATCTCCTTATTGCAGATCACGTCCGGGTTAGGTGTCCGTCCCTTCTTGTATTCAGCAATGAAATACTTGAAAACCCGGTCCCAATACTCCTTTTCAAAGTTAACGGAATAGTAAGGGATTCCAATCTTAGACGCTACTTTAGCAACGTCCTTATAGTCTTCAGTGGCAGTACAAACACCATTTTCGTCGGTATCGTCCCAGTTCTTCATGAAGACACCAACAACATCATAACCCTGCCGCTTTAATAGCAGTGCAGTTACGGAGGAGTCAACGCCCCCGCTCATGCCGACAACAACACGCGTGTGGCTGTGGTCAGTCATCTTTTATCACCATCATTTCAAATAGATTCTGGAATAATCTACGATTGAAGGTCGCATGCATCCAGTGTCGTCTATTGTAACAAAAAGCGCTAGTCCCTGCACTTATTTTTGCTCACTACTTATAAAGACGTTTCTTGTCAGCATTTCTTTTAAAATAAAGTGTAATTGTTCAACAAATTCGGCTGAACGTTGGTGGTTAAAGATGTTGATTTTGCGGGCCCCATTACCGGTAACGGTTTCCATCTTAAAGCCATCCAGGTCGGCATTAATCAAAATACGTAGGCGGGCAACCGGCTTGAAGGGATTATCGGTATCAAGACTCCCCTTATATTCAAAGTTACCCCGCCGGGTTTGCTCAAAGCCGAGATCAATCAAGGTGTACTTCTTAATCTCTGGACTAATGGTATAGGTCACTTGGTCACCCGGCAAGCGCACACTCTTCGTAAATTCCATTTTAGTTCAGCCCCCCATCAATTTGCTTTAACTTGTTAACGATCTTAACGATTGCCGCAATCAATTTATCAATATCTTCATCAGTGTTTAATGCCCCAAAGCTGATTCGAATCGACTCACTAATCCGGGGACTGTCCGGGCCAAACATCGCCGTTAGCACATGTGATGGTTCGATACTGCCGGCGGTACAAGCAGAACCACCGGAAACCGCAATTCCAGCTAGGTCCAGATCAGTTTGCATTACGTAAGTCGAGATGCCCTTAAACCAAAGATTGAAAACGTGGTTTAAATTATCGGGCTTAATTTCACCATTGACGGCAAAATCAATATCATGGTCACGCAATCCTTGGACGATCTTTTGCTTGAAGTGGTAGTAGCGGGCCTGGCGACGTTCCTTTTCTTCGGGCGTGTCTAGTTCCACCGCCTTCGCAAAGGCGGCCACTGCTGGTACGTTTTCGGTTCCAGCCCGGCGTTTGGTCTCCTGGTCGCCCCCCTTAAGGTAGCTGGGGAAGTTAACTCCATCGCGCCGGTACAAGAAGCCCATCATCTTCGGCCCGTTTAGCTTATGCGCCGAGGTCGATAATAGGTCGATATGGTCGCGCTTGACATCAATTGGTAAGAGCCCATAGGCCTGGACCGCGTCGGTGTGGAACCAAGCCTGGTGGTCTGCCAAGATCTCACCAATTTCATGAATTGGCATTCGACTACCAACTTCGTTATTTCCCGACATGATTGTCACTAAAATCGTATCGTCACGCAGGGCCGCCTTAAAATCAGCCAAGGAAATATTACCGTGTTCATCAACCGGCAGGTAGGTAACTTCGAAGCCGTGTTCCTCAAGAAAATGCAGGGGTTTGAGGACCGCCTCGTGTTCAATTGCCGTCGTAATAATATGTTTGCCTAGCTTCTGCCGAGCAAAGGCCGTTTGCAAGATCGCAGTATTATCGCTTTCGGTCCCGCCACTGGTAATTACAATTTCGTTGTCGTCAGCATTAATACTTTGGGCAAGGATGTGGCGGCTATTTTCTAGCACTAACTTTGCTTGCCGGCCGTAAGAATAACCGGTTGAGGCGTTCCCCCAGGTATCCTTCATTCGGGCCGTCATCTCATCAATTACTTCGGGCGTCATTGGCGTCGTTGCCGCATTGTCCAAGTAAATTTCCTTCATGGTTAAAACTTAACTTCCTTCCTACTTCGCTGCTAGATCACTAAAGAGTTGTAAAAGCATCTGGGCCGACCGCTTACCGGCATCAATAATAAAGTCGTCAAAGCTGACACCGGCATCCTCATCACCGGTATCAGACATCGCCCGTACCACCACGTATGGTACTTGGTGGTCAGTTGCCACCTGACCAACCGCAGCCCCTTCCATTTCACTAGAAAGCGCATCTGGGAAGTGCTTTAAGATAGCAGCAATTGCCTCCTTGCTAGCGATAAATTGGTCACCAGAAACAATTAATCCCCGTTTGATACTTAAACCGGTCTGTTCACCGGCCTTTTCGAGGGCCTTCCCCCACCTTTCCGAAGCAGCAAAGCGTGGTTCTTTCCCCGGCAATTGGCCATACCGGTAGTCAAAGGCAGTGGCATCGACGTCATGGTAGGCCGTTTCGGTTGAGATAACGACATCCCCCACGTGGAGACCCGTACCAATCCCACCGGCAGAACCAGAGTTAATTACGACGTCGGCACCACAATCGGTAATCAGGTGCTCGGTAGTAATTCCGGCTTCTACCTTCCCGATTCCTGATTCACATAGGACGACCTCTTGATCTGAAATCTTACCGAAGTAGTACTTCTTACCACCAATTTCTTTGACCTCTTCACCGGTTAATTGAGCCTTTAATTCTTTAATTTCTTCAGGCATTGCACAGATAATTCCGAAACGCATTTTTCCACTCCTCTTTAACCAACATAAAATAAAATTAGGTAAACAATTACGATGGCGATAATTAAACCGATAATTGCGATATTCAATTTTCGTTTAAGTACCGCCGTCTTTTGCTCTGCATCTTGTTCTTTACGGTCATCAGCGAACTGCTGCCGGCCAATTGACGCTAGCTCACTTGCCTCGTCATCTCTTGAGTCGTCAGTCCCCTGATGGTGACGTTGTCGTTCTAGTTGTTCCCGGTATTCCTTCCGGGATAACTGTTCTTCATTTAGGGGCCGTTGCTTATTGTCCATTCTTCTTCATTCCTTGCCAGTAGTAAATTGCCATCACTGTTTTGGCATCCTCAATTTCACCGCTGTCAATCATTGCTAGTGCTTGGTCAAGCGTTACCGTTTGGAGGACCAGTTGTTCATCCTGATCCTGCGGTAGTTCTTTATCGACGGGCCGCAATCCGGTTGCTAGGTATAAGGTCATATATTCATCCATGCAGCCGACCGAGGTATAGAAACTGGAAAGTTTTTTAATTTGGTCCGCCTGGTAGCGAGTTTCCTCATTCAATTCACGAACAGCCGCATGACGGGCACTATTTTCATCCCGCGAGTCAACTTTTCCCGCTGGGATTTCGAGCGTCGTCTTAGCAATTGGCGACCGCCACTGTTTTTCTAGGATCATCTTATTATCAGCAGTTATTGCTAATAAGGCTACAGCAGGTGCATGGTGGACAATCTCACGTTGGGCAATATTTCCCTGGGGAGTCTTAACCTGCTGGACCTCAACATTAATTAAGTGCCCTTTAAAAACCGTTTTAGTACTGAGCATTTTTTCTTCAAATTGCATTTTTCTACCCCCTACCTAATTACACGGACATGTGCTGCTTGGGGTCCCTTCTTACCTTGAACGACCACGAGGGTCACCTCTTCACCGGGATGCAAGACCCACCGGTGGTTTCCTTCAATTCCGCTGTAATGAACAAAGATTTCGCCTTCGTGGGGAACCGTGATAAAGCCCCATCCCTTTTGCTCATCAAAGCTCTTTACTTTACCTTTAAGCATTCTTTCACCTACTAAAATAAAAATACCAAGCAACAAGCGTCACTTGGTATTTTACACCGCCACAAAATGATTGTCATTGATTGACAGTGCGACGGTCATTTTTATAACGAATTTTTACTTTTCGAGTCCCTCAGTAACTGTTTCAGGGAAGTTTTCCCGGACAATCTTGGCACAGCGAGCACACAGCATTGGGTAAGCATCATCAGTCCCCACGTCCTCTTTGACCATCCGGCAACGTGAACAAGTTTCCCCTTGCGCTGGCGAAACCTTAACGGCAACTCCATCGTTGTACTGGTCCGCATCATCCCCGGCTTCTGCCAGTGGGTGAATGTGTAATGCCGAAACACCCAAGAGGAGGGCAACATTTTCATTCAAACTGTCAACAAGCTTTTGCTGGTTTTCATCTAAGTAGAGGTCAACTTGCGCCTCTAAGGACTTACCAATTTGCTTGTCATTCCGGGCTTCTTCCAGGCCCTTCAAAACATGGGAACGAATTTCCATGAATTGGTTCCATTTATTAAGTAGTTCTTCTTCGTTATCGAAGGTTCGTGGGTCCGGAATTTCAGTTAATTGGGCAAATTGTTCTGGTTCATCCATGTATTCCCATACTTCTTCAGTGGTGTGAGGAAGGATTGGGGTTAAGAGCTTCACCATCGTCAACAAGATGTTATAGAAGACCGTCTGCATTGAACGCCGGGCAGCAGAATCTGCTGGTTCAATGTAAAGGACGTCCTTCGCCAGGTTCATGTAGAAGGCTGACAGGTCGTTGTTAACAAAGTTGATTAACAGCTTGTAAGCGTCCAAGAAGTTGTAGTCGTCAAAGTAGTTCCGCATCTGCTTCAAGAAGTGGTTTAACTTAACCATCATGTACTGGTCAACACTAGCCATCTTGCCGTAGGAAACAGTATTTTCGGCGGGGTTAAAGTCACCGGTATTAGCCAGCAAGAAGCGGAAAGTGTTCCGTAGCTTACGGTAAGCTTCGGAAATCTGTTGGAAGGTGCCCATGGAAACCCGCACGTCAGCAGAGGTATCAGCAGACATTACCCACAGACGGATAATTTCAGCCCCCACCTGCTTAACAACCTTATTTGGATCAATTACGTTCCCCATCGACTTCGACATCTTCTTACCCTTCTTATCCAGGGTAAATCCTTGGGAAACGATCCCCTTATAAGGGGCCTTACCAGAGCAAACCACGCTCGTAATCAGACTGGAATTGAACCAACCACGGTACTGGTCAGAACCTTCCAGGTAAAGGTCAGCGGGGTAAGTCAGGTAGTCACGTTCGGCCAGCACACCCTGGTGGGAAGAACCGGAGTCAAACCAAACGTCCATGATGTCGGTTTCCTTAGTAAATTTTCCGTGCGGTGAGTGTTCATTAGTGTAACCTTCTGGCAAGAGGTCCTTAGCATCACGGTCAAACCAAACGTTTGAACCGTACTCAGCAAACAGGTCCGCCACGTGGTTAATCGTTTCTTCTTCCATGATCGGTGTCCCATCTTCAGCGTAGAAGATCGGTAGTGGGACACCCCAAACCCGTTGCCGAGAAATTACCCAGTCACCACGGTCCTTAATCATGTTGCGGAGCCGAACCTTACCCCAAGCTGGCTTGTAGTCAACGTCTTCTAAGGCATCCAGGATGTCTTGCCGCATCTTGTCAATGGAAACGAACCATTGGTCAGTAGCCCGGAAAATGATCGGCTTCTTGGTCCGCCAGTCAAATGGGTAGGAGTGCTTGAGTGGTTCTTCCAGCAAGAGTGAGCCAACTTCTTCCAACTTCTTCAGCGAAATATCATCCGCGTCTTGGTAGAAGACACCATCAAAGTCGGCACCATTCTCCTTGGTCAGTACCCCTTGGTCGTTAATTGGGGCAAAGATTGGCAAGTCGTGGTCCAAACCGAAGTGGTAGTCATCATCCCCGTAACCAGGAGCGGTGTGGACCAGGCCAGTACCGGCATCGGCGGTAACGTAATCAGCCGTCCCCACTAAGATATCCCGGTCTAGGTATGGGTGCTTAGTAACCATCCCGTCCAGGTCATCCCCAGTCAGGTGCTTAACGACTTCGTAGTCTTCCCAGCCGAGCTTTTCAGCAACACCGGCCAGTAATTCCGTCCCGATGACAAATTGCCGGTCGTCACCAGCTGGCTTAACGACGGAATAGTCAAATTTTGCATTTACCGCTACGGCTTCTGAGGCCGGCACTGTCCATGGTGTCGTGGTCCAAACAACCAGGTAGGTGTTGTCATCTAAAATTCCCTTACCATCTTTAATTTGTTCGGCAAAGAAGGCCGTCTTGGCAACCACGTCATGGTATTCAACCTCGGCTTCTGCCAGGGCTGATTCTGATGACCATGACCAGTAAACTGGTTTCTTCGCCTGGTAGAGTAAGCCCTTCTTGGCAAATTCACCAAAGACCCGGATCTGAGCCGCTTCAAACTCCTTATCCAAGGTCAAGTAAGGGTGGTCCCATTCACCGCTAACCCCGAGCCGCTTAAAGTCGGTCCGTTGCTTGTCAACCTGTTCTAAGGCGTACTTACGACAAAGGTCCCGGAATTCAGATGTTGACATCTTCTTGCGGTCATAGCCAGCCTTAGTCAGTTGGTGCTCAATTGGCAAACCGTGGGTATCCCAACCAGGAACATACGGGGCCCGGTAGCCAGACATGGACTTATAACGGATAATGAAGTCCTTGGAAATCTTGTTCATGGCGTGACCAATGTGAATGTTTCCATTGGCGTACGGAGGGCCATCGTGGAGAACAAACGTTGGTTTCCCCTCGTTTAACTTTTGCCGTAGTTGATAAACTTTATTTTCTTCCCAAAGCTGCTCACGCTTAGCTTCAGTCACCGGTAATTTCCCCCGCATCGGGAACTTAGTCCGGCCCAGGTTTAATGTATCCTTAACCCGCATGACAATTACTCCTTTCTCGTTGCCATATTGAACCACTAAAATAAAAAAGCGCTCCATCCGTACAGGGACGAAGCGCTCGTGGTACCACCCATTTTTAAGGCCAAATTAGCCTCCTCAAGTCATTGAATAACGGTAATGGGCCGGTCAAGACTACTTAATTCGTACTTGACACTCCGAGATGATCAGGAGCCAGTAATACCATCAGCCTCTCACCAGCCGCTGACTCGCTTGGGTATTAACAGTTGACTCCACTTCTCTTCAACATTTTATTTGGTAGTTCAATACTTAATTGGTGCTAGTTCTGATCCTGATCGCTGTCCGGGAAGACTACTACCGTCTCACCCGAATCAACCGGCTGGGCTGGTGTTGAAGAAGCACCTGCTAACTCACTCTGACTGTCGGCAGTCGAACTAGTAGGTTCAACTGCTGGTTGATCAGCGACTCCAGCTGGACTAACGGTCGGTGTCGAACTAATTGTTGTTGATTCTACACTGGCAGATGAATCCTTGTCAAGGTTCTGACCTAAGATCTTTTGAATTTCATTGTATTGTCCTAAATCATCATCTGCTAGTAACTTATCCCATTCGTCACTTCTGACGACCTCTAACTGTGATTCAAGCATTACCTGGAGACGTTGGCGGAAAATACGGGTTTGCTTTTTGAGATCGTTGGTTTCCGTAGTGAGCTTACGAGTCTCTTCAACACTCTGTTCAATTACCTGGTTCGACTTCTCATTAGCCTCCGAAACAATATCGGTGGCCTGCTTTTGGGCCTCACGAACCATGATATCAGCTTCCCGTTTAGCATTTCCCTTAACCTTATCCGCCGCTTCCTGGGCCACGAGGATTGACTTGTTTAACGAATCCTTTAACTCGCTAAAGTACTTCAGCTTTCCCTCATCCGCCTTAACAGTTTCCTTAAGCGCATGATTTTCTTCGGTCAGTTCCTGAACCGTCTGTGAAACCTGCTCAATAAACCGACGAACTTCATCTTGATTAAAGCCCCGCATCTTCGTTGAAAATTGTTGTTCATTAATATCTTTAACAGTTAGCCCCATTGTTATTCCTCCAATTTATGCATGAACCACCGATAATACTACTTTTTCTTTTTGCTTCCGCGTCTGTCCATTATCCGCATCGATCCTGATCCGACCACCGTGCCGGACCGAAATTAAGTCGTGCTTAACAACCAGGTCATCCGGCCGGGTCACGGTCTCCCAATTTAGCCGCACGAGACCGTGCTCAACCAACTGTTTGGCACGGTTACGTGAATAATTAAAGCCCGCCGCCACTACCGCATCTAACCGCAGTGACGAGACCGTCGTTGTGACTTCTTCCCAATCCTCCACCGGGTGAAGGATCGCCGAATCATCAACCAGCTGCCACTTAATTTTAGCACGGCCAATATGGCGAACATTAGCCCGTAAGTATTTGGCCATGGCAGTCGTAACAACCACTTGCCAGCGACCATCAGCACCAAGAATATCGCCAAAAGCGCTGCGTTCTAATCCTTCACCAATTAACGTCCCCATAATTTGCCGGTGGTGAAGTTCAATAAACTTGGTCGGATAATCGACCTCTAGCACTACTAACTCAAAATCTGCTTTTGGGGGCTGATAATAGCTTGGATAAAACAATAATCGTTGCATCTCCGCACCTGACCAGCCACCATCACTGGCCAGCTGAACATCATCTTCCCGGTTTACCATCGTCTGTGCAATGTAACGTTGCCGGGGATTTAGAAAGGACGTTAAAACGGGCCGGTACTGGCCCACAGCGGTACTAATCCAGTCGGCAACCTGGTCAATTAACGGTGCTTCACTAGGCCGAAAGTGTTGCTTAATATTTTCTTCCATTTTAAATAAAGTGTCCCAAGGCCGCTAAGCCATTTTGAACCATGTACAACACGAAAATCGCTACTACCGGTGAAAAACTAATTCCCCCTAGTGGTGGAATAAAGTCAAACCAGTGCATATACGGTTCTACCAGGCGGTCAATAAGCTCACCTAGCCGTGTGCCACGTGCATTGGGAAACCATGATAATAGACACCAAATCACGATTACCCAAATATAAGCATTGATGAGGGTATTTAAAATCCCCAGTATAAAAGCGACCATGCTTACCTCCTTAGTCGTTAAAGTGGTCCGCCTCTGTCTTCAAATTACTCGACAGGTTACCAGATACTTCAAAATTATTCGGTGCACACAGGAAAATTTCCTTGCCGATCCGTTTCATCTCACCGTTAATAGCAAAAACCGTCCCGTTTAAAAAATCTACCATCCGTGCAGCCGCCTTACTATCCATTTGTGTAAAGTTAACCACGATGGCCCGGTTAGCAAGCAGCTGCGAGGCAATCTGCTTAACATCCGCATACATCCGCGGCTCGTACAGCGAAATTTGGCTAACCCGTTGGCTAGCGTGTGCCTGGCCTTCGCTAAAGGAAACTACCTTATTATTTCCTTCGCTTCGCGGTGCTGGCTGGTCATTATCATAATAATCATCTTGTTCAACTTCATCATCGCCGAATAAACTCTTTAAAAAGTTAGCTGCCATTGCATATCCTTCCTTTCTTGAATTATTAAAAGGGGGAGCGCAATCTAACCGATGTTAAACCACTCCCCCGAATTGTTTAAATTATTGCCGACGGTTCTTAAAGAACGGTGGTGTCGACAGGTTTGTATCGTCATTGTCATCCGAATTAGCAGTGTCATCATTAAACACGTTAAACTCTGGCTTATCAACATTGGAGAATTGATTATCCAAATTCTCGTTGACGTCACGATCATTAGTATCCGCTGTTGGGTCGTTCCAACCATCAAATGGATCACTAGCGGTATTCCGTGGTTCACTACTTGCAGTGGTTGGATTTTGCGGTGTACTTTGAGCCGGACGATTATTAGCCGCTGGCCGACTTGGCTGACTCTTCTTCGGCTTGTCGATCCCGGTAGCAATGACCGTTACCCGAACTTCATCACCCATATTCTTATCTAGTGACATCCCAAATGAAATATCAACATTGGTCCCGGCAGCCTGTTTAATGACGTCTGAAGCTTCCTGTGCTTCATACATAGCCATATCTTCACTACCAGTAATGTCCATCAAAACGTGTTGAGCACCATCGATTGATAATTCAAGCAACGGTGATGAAATAGCCTTCTTGGTGGCCTCAGTAGCCCGGTTTTCACCGGTTGAGGAGCCAACCCCCATCAGCGCTGCTCCCTGGTTAGACATCAAGGTCTTAATATCAGCAAAGTCCAGGTTGATGTACCCTGGGGTAACGATCAGGTCAGAGATCCCTTGAACACCTTGCCGTAAAACATTATCGGCTTCCTTAAATGCTTCCATCATCGGGGTCTTCTTATCAATCATTTCCAGTAAACGGTTGTTAGCAACGATGATCAAAGTATCAACGTTGGACTTTAATTTATTGATACCTTCTACCGCGTACTTACCCCGCCGTGGACCCTCAAAGGAGAATGGCCGCGTTACAACACCAACCGTTAGAGCACCACTATCCTTAGCTAACTTAGCAACCACTGGTGCGGCACCGGTCCCGGTACCACCACCCATTCCGGCAGTAATGAAGACCATGTCTGCACCTTCCAGTACCTTTTTGATTGCTTCTTCACTTTCTTGGGCGGCCTTTTCACCAACCTCTGGCTTAGAACCAGCACCAAGACCCTTGGTCAGCTTAGGGCCTAATTGGATCTTAGTTGATGCCTGCGAGTTATTTAATGCCTGCCGATCCGTGTTGGCGACAATGAAATCAACCCCCTGGACCTTTTCTTTGATCATCCGGTTAACGGCGTTACCGCCACCGCCACCAACACCGATTACCTTGATACGTGCGCCACCAAATTCATTATCCATTGCCTCGTTGTCCATAGAAATCTTTCCTCCGTCAAATTAATCAAAAAGGTTATCGAGCATACCCTTTAATCTGCTGCCAAGTGAATGCTGATTTTTCTTTGCCTCTGACCGCTTTTTTTCTTTTACGCGGCTCTTGGTTGTCGGAGCAGGCTCTTCCGGTTCATTGGACCACTGGTGAACCAACTGGCGACCATCGTCTTCTGCCGGTGCCGGCTCTTCTTTCCTTGGGCTTTCTATTATATCAGGTTGTTGGATTGTTTGCTTTATTAACTTATCAACATCAGAGAGTTGACTTTCGTACATTGACAATGAAAGGCCATTAGCATAACCCGGATGGCGAATTCCCATTTGCTCTGGAACATAGATCTTAATGTTACCGGCAAAGTATTGCTGTGCCAACTCCTTAATTCCCGGCATCGCTGCACCACCACCGATGATTGTTACACCACCCGGTAGTTCTGGTGCGTGAATACTTTGTAAACGCTGGTGAATTCGTTCAAAGATTTGCCGCATCCGTGCTTCAATAACCTCGGCAAGGTAAGCCTCAGTAAACTGAACTGGTTCATTTTTACCAACTACATTGACGTTAATTTCAGCAGCTGCATCTGCTAGGGTATGATCAGCGTAGCCGTGGTTTAATTTAAGCTTCTCGGCATTCTTCAACGACGTATTAAGAACCGTTGAAATATCCTTGGTAACGTACTGGCCACCCTCGGGATCAACAAATGTGTACTTCAGCTGGTGATCATGGACAATGGACGTCGTTGTCTGCCCACCACCGAGGTCAATAACTACAGTCCCAAAGTCCTGCTCACCATCGTTTAATAGGTTAAAGTCCGTGGCAATTGGTGCAATTACAAAGTCACGAATTGTGTATCCTGCCCGTTGAACGGCCTTTTTAGTGTTATGAATAATTGTCTTGGGTCCGGTATAAAGGGTAGCTTTCATTTCCAGGCGAACACTAACCATTCCCCGTGGGTCCTTAATTCCACCAAAACCATCAACGGCGAACTCGGTCGGTACGAGGTCAAGAACCGCCCGCTCTGGTGGAATATTTTGGGTCAGCGTTTCCTTAGCAACGTCAATTACGTCCCGGTTAACAATCTCCCGTGACTGTCCTTGTGAAGCAATCGTCACCATTCCGTGAACTTTTTGCATCTGGAGGTAATTGGCTGGTAAGCCCACGATCACCTTTTTAATGCTTAGATTGGATTTTTCCTCAGCCTTAGCAATTGCTTGTGAAATTGCGTGGGCAGTCTTATCGATATCCACAATCACGCCATGATTAAGCCCGGTAGAGGGTGCAATCCCTACGCCAATGACCTTTAGCTGCCCCTTCACATTCTCGCAAACTAGTGCCTTAATTGAGGTGGTTCCAATATCTAATCCAACAAATACCTCTGAATCATCCATTTGAATGGCACCCTCCTAAAAGTACTAATTATACTCAATTAAAAAATTTGTATTGTAATTATACCTAAGTTTGATTTTACCACAGATTATCCACTACCAAAACGCTTAATTCGCAAAATCACTTGTCATGCGAACCATAACTATAAGAATAGGCACCTACTTGCAGGTCAACTATCCCTGGTTTCTTCATTGTCGCGGCAATTGAAGGATAGTATGCCAGCTTTTTCCCTACCGTATTAAGGTTGGCATAAACGGTATTACCATCCCGCATAAAAATGATTAGTCGGTTAGGCGCCGTTGTGGTAGGCCGGTAACTAATCGTTGAAATTCCGTTACGAACGACGGGCTTTAGTTGGCCAATCTGAACTGCCGTCTTCTTCAGCTCAGTACGGTGGTTTCCAAAGTGCTGGTATTGAATCTTGCTTTGGGTCGTAAGCGTCCGCTGAAGCTGCCCGTTAGCCAGCACATTATAATCATGCTGGCCAATCTCAATTGTCCCCACAATTGGATTCTCGGTGACAGTCACTTGCAGTGACTGCGCACCCGTGGCCTTAATACGGACACTCTTAACCTGGGGATTTCGCTGGTGGGCGTGACTATTAATCGCGCGCTGACTCGCAACGACTCCCCAGATATAACGCCCGGGCCGAACCTGCGTGGCGGTTTCTACTTGCTGTGCACTAAGTTCGCTATTGCCAACCACCGTTACTGTCCGAACCTTACTAAGGGGTGAAATTACGTACAGCGCCAGTATTAGGATACTGCCAAAGAGGAGGATCAGTTTTAAGACCCGTTCACCATTGGTAAAGTAACGATATACCTTGATTCCCCGAACCTTGTGACCAATCCGTTCCGCCGACTTGGTAGAATTACTATTTGCTTCCCGGCGGTGTTCTAGTGCCGTTAAGCGTCGTGCATAACGTTCATGTTCCGGGATAAAGCTTCCCTTTTCCAAGTAGGCGTCCTCCTTTCCGTCAGCTTATTTGTGTTCGTTAATTGCCGTATGCAAAACCTTAATTAAGTGGTCAGCAGCGTCGGGCTTACCCAACTTTTTGGCTGCCGTCGCCATCTCTTGCCGCAGGTCCGCATTTTGCATAATCTTATCAGCCTGAACCAACAACGACCGGGCATCCAGCTTATCTTCCGTAATCATTAGGCCCGCATTCTTCCGTACCAATGCCTGGGCGTTTTTAACCTGGTGATTAGCCGTTACGTACGGACTCGGAATAAGGATCGTCGGTACGCCAAGTGCCGTTACTTCAGCAATCGTCGTCGCACCCGCCCGTGAAACTAATGCGGCCACCTTTGGCATTTTAGCTGGCATGTTTTTAATATACGGCACTACCTTCACGTTGGCACCAAGCTTAACACTTGCCAATTGTTGTTTGACGTGCTCATAACGCTTTTGACCGGTGGCAAAGAGTACTTGGTAGTTGCGCTTATTAAATTCCGGAATCGCATCAACAACGGTCTGGTTAATCTTCGGTGCCCCCTGACTACCACCAAAGATCATCAAGGTTGGCACGTCATCCTTTAATCCGTATTCTGTCCAGGAAAAATCACTATCGGTTTGCGAAACCACTTGCTGAGCACGGGGATTACCAACCATCGTGACCTTATCTGCGGGGAATTGACTCCGTGCCGCTTCAAAGGCAATTGCAATTTGGTCAACATAGCGGCTTAAGAACTTATTAGTAACGCCCACAACGCTATTCTGCTCATGGATAACTGTCGGAACATGGTGCTTAGCTGCCGCATACAAGACGGCCCCACTGACGTAGCCACCGGTTCCTAAAACCACATCCGGTTTAAAATCACGAATGATCTTTTTAGCATGGTGGACCGACTTCAAGAAGAGGTAAACTGTCTTGAAATTCTCCAATGAGAGGGAACGTTTGAAACCCTGCATCTGCATAGTTTCCAACCTGATTCCTGCATCCGGGACAATCTTATTTTCTAGTCCCCGGGTCGTTCCAACATAAAGGACTTCCGTATCTGGTTCCACCTGCTTTAACCGTTCAATTAAGGCGAGAGCTGGGTAAATATGACCACCAGTACCACCACCAGAAACTAATAACCGCATTACTTCTTCTCCTTTTCACCTGTTAATTTTTCCACTGCTTCAATGAACCGGTCCCCCCGTACTTCAAAGCTCGGGAACTGATCCCAACTAGCATTCGCCGGCGATAACAAGATTACATCCCCGGGTGCACTAATTTTCCAGGCCTCGGGAACTGCCGTAATGGCATTTTCGCTCTCGATAATTGTCGGAATACCCGCCTGTTCAGCTGCATCCTTCATCTTGTCCTTACACTGACCAAAGACAATAATTCCCTTGACGTGTTTTTTAAAGTAGGGAACTAGACGTTCAAAGGTATATCCCCGGTCCAGACCACCAGCTAAAAGAATAACCGGTTGTTCAAACCCCTGTAAGGCAACCTCGGTCGCTTCAATGTCAGTCGACTTAGAGTCATTGTAGAAACGCCGCCCTTGATAATCAAGAACGTACTGTAACCGGTGACGAACCCCACTAAAGGTCGTTAAGACGCTTACGATATCTGCATTACTAACCCCACTCAATTTGGCGGCCGCAATCGCCGCCAGGGCATTCTCGACATTTTGTGGACCGATCAAGCGAATATCCTTAGCGGCCATAATTTTTTCACCACGCCAATAAATATCCCCATTTTCTTCATAGGAACCCGCGTGACTCTTGTTTTGCCGTGAGAATGGGACCACGGTGGCCTGACTGCGCCGCGCAATCTCTTGCCACTCATCACGATCCCAGTTCATCACTAGAAAATCGTCCTTCGTCTGGTTACGGGTAATGTTTAACTTGGCATTAATATAGTTTTCCCGGGTCTTGTGGTAGTCCAAGTGATTGGAGAAGATGTTAGTAATAATCGCAATGTGGGGGTGTAAAGTTGGTGCACCGAGTAGTTGGAAACTTGATAACTCCGTTACTAACGTATCATCAGGACCCAATTGTTCGGCCACCTTACTAAAGGAAACCCCAATATTCCCCGCGTACTTAACATTATGGGTAGATGACTTGGCCAACATTAACTGGGTCAACGTCGTGGTCGTCGTCTTACCATTGCTCCCGGTAACACTAACCAAGTGTCCTTCAAAGATTTCATACCCCAGTTCGGCTTCCGTAATGATTGGCGTTCCCTGCTTAACAAACCGGGCTACCAATGGATTATCGTATGGGATACCCGGATTTTTAACAACAATATCAAATCCTTGGTCGGCTAACTCTACCGGGTTGCTTCCGGTAATAACCCGGATACCATCGTCTTCCAAGTCCTTAACAACCGTTGGCTCCTTGGGCGTCTTCATGTCATTAGCCGTTACCTGAGCACCTAACTTTACTAGCAGGTGGGCCGCATTCAAGCCACTAATTCCAAAGCCCATTACCAGGACTTTTTTACCTTGGTATTTTGTAATGTTCTTCATAATTAAAACTCTTCCCTTCCACAATGCCTAAGCAAAGACAATTGCTGCCACTGTGATTATTGCACCAACTAAACCAACTAACCAGAAAACAATGTCGATCTTCCATTCACTCCAACCGCACATTTCAAAGTGGTGGTGGATTGGACTCATCTTAAAGATCCGCTTCCCAGTCAATTTAAATGAGGCCACTTGTAACATGACGCTGGCCGTTTCGCAAACGTAAACAATCCCAATTACTAACAATAACCATTCATGGTGTAGTAAAAGTGAGACTGCTGCTAATGAAGCCCCAATTGCTAAGGAACCCATGTCACCCATAAAGATCTTGGCAGGTTTATGGTTAAAGGGGAAAAAGCCCGCTAACGTCCCGATCATTGCCAGACAGAATAACGCAATTTCAGGATAACCCGGGTTATTAATTCCCATCATCGCGATAATAAAGTAGGCCAGAAAAGAGATAATTCCTAGTCCACTAACCAGGCCATCAAGGCCATCGGTTAGGTTAACGGCATTGGAAAAGCCGACCATCCAGAAGATGATAAACAGGCCGTATACCCAACCCACTTGACTATTACCGAAACCCATTTGGAAACCTTCGTGCTGGTAAATTACCGTAAATACCATCGCCACGATTACTTGGCACAGGGCCTTTTGCCAGGCCTTAAATCCTTCATTTTGGTGGTGGAAAATCTTAATACTATCATCCCACATCCCAATTAGGCCGTACGCTACGAGGGTGAATAGCAGCGCCCACAGCGTATTATCGATTAGGCCACGCCAGGCTGCCACCCATAGAATGGTGATTACTGCCGACAGGATAAACAGTAGTCCCCCCATCGTCGGGGTTCCCGCCTTTTTGGCATGCCATTTAGGCCCTTCCTCACGAATTTGCTGTCCTTCCTTCTTCGCCCGAAAATAGCGAATGAGTGAGGGCATTAAAAGAAAGGTGATTAAAAACGAACTAACCAGTGTTAGTACAATTGACAATGTATTCATTACAATCCTCCTGAATTATTGTTGGGTTTGATAGGTGACCGTTAGGGTCTGTTTCTTAGTCACTTTATCATTAGCTTTAATACTTTGTTTACTTACGTAGCCACTACCCTTTTCTCTTAGCTTAAGGTGTAATTCGCTGGCAAGCTGTTGAACATCAGCAGCACTCCAGCCCTTAATATCTGGCATCTGGTAATTACCACCGGTATCTAAAATTACCCGTTGATTCTTAAGGAGCCGGGTTCCGGCAGAAATTGATTGTCGCCGAATCGTCTTACCGCTTCCTAAGATTACACTTTGAATATTAAGGGGACCCAGCTGTTTATTAGCATCATCCGTACTTTTACCAACTAGCGCTGGCATCTTTACAATGCTTGCATTAGTGGCCTTACTTTTATCCAGTAAGGTTTTCATTATCGGATTAAAGATCGATGCCATCTGCTTGGTTGCTGGTGTGCTTAGATTTTTAGGCTGCCGAAGGGTGAGATACATCACATATCGGGGGTGCTTAGCCGGGGCCATCCCCGCAAAAGAATACAGGTAATTAGTATCGCCCTTACTATAACCACCAGCACCACCAATCTGAGCGGTCCCGGTCTTACCAGCTACCCGGTAACCCTTAATTTGAAAGTCATGTCCTAGTCCCTTCTTATCATAAACAACACCCTGCATATACTTACGTACCTGCTTGGCGGTTGATGACTTAATCGGTTGGCTAACCTTTTGGGGACGGATACGGCGAATGGTTTTGCCATTATCGTTGACAACTTTTCTTACAATATATGGTTGCATCATCTTACCATTATTAGCGACCGCACCAATTGCACGTAGCATCTGCATTTGGTTAACGGTAATCCCTTGACCAAAGGCGGTATTCGCCTGTTCAAGGATTCCCTTAAATTGGGTGAAACCAGAAACCTCGTTATCCATCCCGACGACTTTGACCGGCTTTAACAAGCCAAAGCGGCGGATATATTTCATCCAAGTTTTGGCCCCCATATTCTGTTCGACATGGGCAAAACCAACGTTACTAGAGAGGTCAAAGGCATCTTTATAGGTAATTGTTCCCCAGCCACTAGTTGACCAGTCAACAATTTTACCACCACCCATTGACCAGGTTCCAGATTGAAAGGTAGCATTCGGGTCAAAATTGCCAGAATCAACCGCCGCACTTAACGCCAGGATCTTCATTGTTGAGCCTGGTTCATAAGCATCTTGAACAAACATATTCCGCCAAACCGGTTCCTTAGAATTTAGGGTTGGCCGTTGGGTAGCCGCCACAATCCGACCCGTCTTAGCATCCATTACAATTGCGGTTACCGCATTAGGCTGGCCATTTTTATAAACCTTGGCAACCTTATTTTCTAACATGTGCTGTGTCTTAGGGTCAATCGTCGTATAAACATTATCCCCATCAACTGCCTGCTTTTTAACTTCTTTGGAGTTAGCAATTCGGTAACCATAGATATCACGCTTATCCTTACGCATTCCATTAGTCCCGGTTAACTGCTTATTAAAGTAGTTTTCTAACCCTACCTGACCAGTTAAGGTAGTCTGCCCCGCCTGGTTAGTCTTAGGAGTTGCTAAACCAATAATTTGTGAGGCAAATTCCCCCTCGGGATACTGACGGGCAGGGGTAGCAATAAAGTCAACTCCTTGTAAGTGTTCCTGCTTGATTTGCTGCATTGTTGCCACTGATAAGTTACTACCGGCCGGACCAAATTCAACCTGAAAGGCCTGGTTCTTAGTATTTAGCCGTTTTAAGATCTTTGCATAAGAAAGGTGCAAGTGCTTAGCCAGCACCCGCGCCGTTTTTTTCTTATTCTGCACATATAGTGGTTTACCACTGGTTGAACGCTGGTTACGATCTAAGACCGCATACACGGTATACTTACTGGTATCAGTAGCAATTACGCCACCCTGGTTATCATAAATATTTCCCCGCTTTGCCTGAATCGTTCGCCGCTGGGTATAGATTTGTTCTGCTTGCGATTGAAGATTGACGTGTTGAACATCACGGTTAATCGCAATGTAAGCAAAACGAACGAAAAATAAGGAAAACAATCCAATCGTGATGAGGAATAACCACTTACCAAAATTCCCCCGATTACTATTATTTTTCTTATTTTTCGTTCGTTGTGACGCTTTATTCATTATTTGTTGACGTTCCTTACATTTGAATTTTTATCAGAAAGACCATATTTTTTGGCAATGTTCTTGAGGTTAGACTGGCTAGTCAACTCAGCAATTTCTTGCTGGTCACTAGCATTACTGTTCTTAACCTGGGCTACCTTTGCCTGAAGATCTTGTAGATCATGTTGACGAGTATTAATAGCGATTTTAGTAGAAAGTAAGGTAATAATCAACAGCAGGGTAACGGCACTCCCGACTACCATCAGAAGTCGTTCAAATCGTGACCAGTGTACCGGACGGTTAGTCGGCACTGGTTGCGTCACCTGCGTCGACCGTTCAGTTTCTTCATATTTCCTTGCTGCATTTGAAACCATTTTTTAACACTATCCTTACTATTTAATTTTCTCGATAATCCGTAACTTGGCACTATGAGCACGGTGGTTGTTAGCCAGCTCCTGCTCGCTTGGTAAAATAGGTTTCTTATTAATCAACTTGAAATCAGGTGTCATCCCACTGGGAATAACCGGTAGTCCCTGTGGAATATCAGCGTCAAGCGATGACTTCTCCCTAAACATCGTCTTAACTAGTCGGTCTTCCAAGGACTGAAAGGTAATTACACTAATTCGGCCACCCACATTTAATAGTGAAAAAGCCTGTTCTAGCGACTCTTCCAAAGCCCCCAGCTCATCGTTAACCGCGATGCGGATGGCTTGAAAGCTTTTTTTTGCTGGGTGACCACCATGCCGGCGGGCGGCCGCAGGAATAGCCTCCTTGATGACGTCAACCAGCTCAAAGGTGGTCCGAATTGGTTGGTGGGCCCGCCGCTGCTCGATCTTACGGGCAATCTGTTTAGCGAACCGTTCCTCACCATACCGGTACAAGATCTTCACCAGACGTTCGTATGGCCATTCATTGACCACCGTCATGGCAGACAATTCTTGCTCCTGGTTCATCCGCATATCAAGTGGTGCATCTAGTTTATAACTAAAGCCCCGCTGGGCATCATCAAATTGGGGCGATGAAACCCCCAGGTCATAGAGCACACCGTCAACATGGGTCACTCCACGCGCCTGTAATGCCGCCTGTAGGTTACGGAAGTTATCATCAACTAGCGTTAATTTACCAGCAGCCAAGGCATCTTTTAAGTGTTCCTGATTATACTCAATGGCCGTCTCATCCTGGTCAAAAGAATACAAGTGGCCGGTGGTCAGTTGACCTAAGATCTTACTGCTGTGTCCACCACCCCCGAGTGTTCCATCAACATAGGTACCGGTAGGCTGAACATTAAGACCGGCGACAGCTTCATTTAATAAAACCGTGATATGGTTAAACGAGGCCATTGACGGCCCTCCCTTCATTATTAAAAGTCAATCTGTAAGTCTTCAGCAATGGCATCGAAGTTATCCGCAGTATCTGCAGAATAGTCGCGCCACCGCTCTGCACTCCAAATTTCAAAGCGGTTGGAAACCCCAATAATTACGCAGTCCTTTTTAAGTGCCGCGTGCTGGCGTAAAACTGGTGGCACATTCACCCGTCCCTGTTTATCAAGCTCACATTCGGTTGCGGCCGAATAAAGGAAACGAACAAAAGCCCGTGCATCACGTTTGGTCAGTGGGAGGGCCTTCAGCTTCTCTTCTAAGGCCTGCCACTCCGTTTGCGGATAGCCAAAAAGGCAGCCATCCATACCACGTGTAATCACAAACGTCGTACCGAGCTGTCCACGAAATTTTGCGGGGATAATTAACCGGCCCTTGGAATCAATCACGTGATTGTATTCACCCATTAGCACGGCTAATCCCCCCTTAACCACTTCATAGGAATAGTCTACCACATTCCCCCACTTCCCACCATTACAATTCTGATAAAAAAGACGATTATCAAGTTTATTCTTGACAATCGTCGTAAAAATGAATTTATATTTTTAATTGTTTTAAACTAACGGAAGTGCGCCGGCAAAAATTGACCCGGCAAACGCAATGAGAGCGATATAGAGTGAGTACTGCCAAAATGGTGGCCAGTAACGGCGGTAAATGAACTCATGATTATGGACTACCTGGAGTAAGATTAGTAGCAGCGCCCAGAGCATCCAAATTAAGACCGGGTAGGCGCTCCAGTACCAACCAAAGTTCCACAGGGCCAACGCAAAGAAAAGCAGGGTGGTTAGCCCCCGCCACCACAATTTTCGTTTACGGCCCCGGAAAAAGCGACCGGTTAAGTACCTAATCCCTAAAAAGATAAAAATAAGCAGTACCTGCAGCAGTATCCGTTGATAGTTAATCACCACGTTAACCTTCCCTTCCCAAAGACAAATTCCTACCCCAGTTTACCATAAAGTCCCCTCACCGTTTGAAATTGAATGTCAACTTGCGGTAAACTACTAGGAGTTACAACCTGAAAGGCAGGGATAATAATGCAACATAAGAAGAAGACCCGGTTTCAAAAAATAACGATGGTCGCCATCTGGCTAATGTTAATCGCCATGCTGGGCTCCCTCATCTTTGGTGCGGTCGCATCATTAGGTGCTTTCTAACTAGACGTAAAACAAGACTGTGACTTAAAAAGTCAACAGTGCGGTATCTAAATAGTCCTCAAACATCCGGGAACCCGGACGCTTGAGGACTATTTAGATTTACGGGGACGTAACGACGAAGTTATAAATGACTTCCGGTACGCTCCCGCTTTTTTGATGAAAGATTAATCATTATCTGTCGACTGATCCTGCGGAGCCGCTTTATAAACCTCACGGGGTTTGGAACCATTAGCTGGCCCAATGTAGCCTCGTTGCTCAAGGTCGTCGATAATTCGGGCCGCCCGATTATAGCCAATCCGGAAACGACGTTGAATCAGAGAAGTTGAGGCACGTTGTTCTTCCACCACAAACTTTAACGCTTCGGGAAAGAGCTCATCCTCCTCTTCCTGTTGTTCCTCAGTAGCCATCTCCTGGTCAGTGACCACCATATTTTCATCGTATTCAGCCGGTTGTTCTTTCTTAATGAAGTCAACCACTGCCTCAACGTCTTGGTCAGAGATAAAGGCCCCCTGAACACGCGTTGGTTTATTTTGATCAATGGGCTCAAACAACATGTCACCGCGGCCAAGTAATTTTTCGGCACCGTTAGTATCAATAATCGTCCGGGAATCAACCCCGCTTGAGACCGCGAAGGCGATCCGCGATGGGACGTTGGCCTTAATCAAACCGGTAATAACATCTACCGAAGGCCGCTGAGTTGCTAAAATCATATGGATACCAGCGGCCCGTCCCATTTGGGCAATTCGGACAATTGCATCTTCAACATCATTGGAGACCGTCATCATCAGGTCAGCTAATTCATCAACCACTACCAAAATTAATGGCAGGGTCGGTTGCTCCTCACGATCAGGCTGGTCATTATTATTCTGAACTAGCTTATTATAACCAGCCAAATTACGAACCCCAAACTTGGCAAAGAGTTCATAACGACGTTCCATTTCAGCAACGACTTTAGCAAGCGCCCGGGCGGCCTTCTTTGGTTCCGATACCACCGGACTTAGCAGGTGAGGAATTCCATTATAGACACTTAATTCCACCTTCTTGGGGTCAATTAATAGTAACTTGACCTGGTGGGGTTTGGCCTTCAATAAGATACTGGTAAGGATAACGTTAATGGCCACTGATTTCCCACTACCAGTAGCCCCGGCAATTAAAAGGTGGGGCATCTTGGTTAGGTCCGCCATTTCAACGTCACCCGTCACCGTCCGGCCCAAGGGTACGTTTAAGGGATGGTCATCTTGCGGTGCCGCCTCAAACATGTCCCGGAATCCTACTGTAGCAACCTGCTTGTTTGGCACTTCAATCCCGATTAGCGATTTTCCAGGAATAGGCGCTTCGATTCGAATGTCTTTAGCGGCTAACGCCAGCGCTAGGTCATCCGCCAGGTGGGTAATTCGACTAACCTTTACCCCCACGGCCGGGCGCAACTCATACTTAGTAACCGATGGTCCCAGGTTAACGTTTTCTACCGTTGCATCCACGCCAAAAGACTGGAGGGTTGTCTGGAGGGTCTGAGTATTCTTCTTGATATTTTTTAAATCATCATGCTGGTCAGTCGCCTTGACTGGACTTAAAAGATCCAGTGGTGGTAGTTGATAATCCTTATCCTCCTGTGCCGTTACGCCCACCAGTGGCGAATCACTGGCCACTTTTTCGGCCGTTGCTGCTACTGGGGGAGTAGTTGGCTGGTCACGATTAGTACTAGCCACCGTAATTTTAGGGGCCGGCTGCGGTGATTCCGGCGCCATTGATGACGGTGCCGGGGCAGACTGGTCCTTACTAGTTGTGGTTGGCGTTTTGGCAACCCGCTCCGGTTTAGCAGCCGTAGAGGAAGATTGAACACTAACGGCAGGGCGATCAGCGTAACTGCGGACGGCCTGCCCCACTTTCTTAACTCCGCCACCGAGCATGCGTAATCCCCGCCCACTGGCTACTAGGAAATCGCGCCATGGTAACGAGAAGAAAACGATAATGCCAATCCCGATAAGCAGCCAGGATAGTACCGCGGTGCCCACTCGTGAAATAAGCAGCGCACTGAAATTATACAGGTAGGCACCGATCATCCCCCCACCAATGGGGACCGTGGTATCACCATTAAAAATAACCCGTCCAAGGTTATTCCAAGTAACCGCGATTACCTTAGAGTGAATACCGAGTTGGCCAACCATTAAAACGTGTAGCCACATTAATAACCCCAGGTAGCTAATTAAGTAGCCGATTACCCAGCGTAACTTAAGCTGGGGACTCCGGGCAAAAAAAGTAAAGGATAACGAAAAGAGCAGAACGGTAATCATTGCCAGGGGGTAGCTAAGACCAAAGAACAGCCGGAAGCAGTTTGCAATGATGGTCCCTAAAATACCGAGGCCCGATAGACCTAGTATCATTAACAAGGTCCCGATAATCCCCAGCAAGTTATTTACTAAGCGCGCTTCCTTTTTACTAGCCGTTTTTCGCGTAGAGCGACGGGCGGAAGAGCGTCTTTTTCGCGCCATACGACATCCTCCTTACTTTAGTTTATCAAAGTGGTAAGTGTGAACCCGGGCTAGGTTAGGAAAACTTTGTTGCCGCAAGGCCTCATAAATCACAATTGCCGCACTATTAGAAAGGTTGAGTGCCCGAATGTTATCGTCATTTTGGGGAATCCGGACCGCATTTTCGGGATACTTCCGCATGAACTGTTCTGGTAAACCGGTCGTCTCCTTACCAAAGAGGAAGTAGTGATCCCCCGCCCCGGTATAGTCAACGTCGGTATAGTCACGACTAGCAAACTTAGAAACAATGTAGAGTTTAGACATATCCGGAATAGTGGCCAAAAAGGCGGGCAAGTCATCATGGTAGGTAATCTTAACCTTATTCCAGTAATCGAGGCCGGCCCGTTTCATGTGCTTATCATCAGTTGAAAAACCTAAGGGCTTAATCAAATGTAATTCAGTATTAGTTCCCGCACACGTCCGGGCAATGTTACCGGTATTAGCAGGAAACAGCGGTTCAAATAAAACAATATGATTAGTCATAAAAACGCTCCTTAGCAAATAAAAAAAGCAGGGTCTCGGTGTGGGCACGGCGAAACGCTGCTTTAGTGAAGTACTCCTTAGCAATTACTAACGAATCTGTTCGATATCAATTGCTAAACGATTTCTAGATAATAATTTAACACGATTTTTACGTTTGTGCAAACGTTATTTCATTTTTTTAGCAAGTAATAAGCTGACGTCCACCGTAACCGTCGTTAACTGGCTAAGGTCAGCTGCTGTTAGCTGCCGAGCGCCCTTTCCCCAGTGGAGCGGTGTCATCTCGACTAGCGCCTGCTGTAGGCCGGCCGGAACTGAAAATTGGTACTTCACGGGTTCCACTTGGCAGTCAGGATAGTGTTTTTTAAAAAGCGCCACTACCCGCTGGTTATCATAGTGTGATTTAGCCTGATTTCCCCCGTAAAGCAGCTGCCGTAATTCACCAAGGTAGCCAGCGTTGGGTACCACCTTGATGAGCTGACCACCGACCGTTAACACCCGGTTAAATTCACGGTAGTCCGATGGTGAAAAGAGTTCCACTACTGCATCAAACTTACCATTATTAAAGGGGAGCTGCCGTAAATCAGCCACGCAAAAAAAGGCATCCAGCCCGAGCTGGGTCGCCAGTGTCACCCCTGACTTAGAGATGTCAAAGCCAATCATGGTATCCTGATAACTAGTCCGTAAGTCCGCTAGCTGTTTCAACGGCGTCCCTTCCCCGGTTCCCACATCGAGAATCCGTAACGACTGTGCTGGCAAGTGTCTGGCAACCGCCGCGACAATCGGCTTAAAGAGGCCGGCCGTTAAAAGCTGCCGCCGGGCTAAAAACATTTCCCGACCGTATTCTGTATCCGCGGCCCCGTTGAGAAAGTGGAGGTAGCCATGCCGGTTAAAGTCAATCTGGTGGCCGTTTTGACAGATCACACTATTACCAACGACTGCTTTCATCGGTGCCTGACAGGTTGGGCAGCGAAAGAGGTCAATCGTGGCCTGGACAAATTGTCGTTGTCGTTCACTTTTTTTCATAATTCTAACGCTCCTTATCTTCCATAATAGTTTAGCACAAGCTAGAATTAATCAACATGAATTGGTATTATTGAGGTAGCATTTTTAAAAGGAGGAACTCATTTTGAGTGAACAATTCTTAATTGGTACATACACAAAAAAGGACAGTAAGGGTGCCTACATGGTGACCCTTGACACTGACAAGGGTGAATTAACTAACGTTGAGTTAGCAATCCCATCCCAAAAGCCAGCCTATTTACAAGTTGGTCCAAAGCAACGTGTATACGCTGTTAAGCAGGTCAACGACCAGGCCGGGGTGGCTTCCTACTCCCTCGCTGATGGCAAGTCTAAGACCATCAGTACGGTCCTAGAAGAAGGTCCCGCCCCTGCCTACGTTGGCCTGGACGAAAAGCGGCACCTACTATACAGCGCTAACTACCACACTGCCAAGGTCGAAGTATTCAAGATTGCTGATGACGGTAAGTTAACGCTGCTTGACACGGTTACCCACCAGGGTGAAACTGGTCCGGAACCGGAACAAGAAGCACCACACGTCCACTACGCTGACTTAACCCCGGACCAACGCCTGATTGTCTGTGACCTGGGGATGGACCTAATCGTGGTTTATGACGTAGCTGACGATGGCAAGTTAACGGCGGTTTCCCGCTTTAAGTTTGAACCTGGTTTTGGAACCCGGCACTTGATCTTCCACCCGAATGGCAAGTATGTTTACGTCCTCGGTGAACTGTCTAGTAAGTTGGCGGTTCTGAAGTACAACGCTAATGACGCTAGCTTCGAGCACCTCCAAACCATCAAGACAATTCCTGCCGACTGGACCGCTCACAACGGAGCAGCCGCAATTCGGATGTCCAAGGATGGTAAGTTTATTTACACTTCTAACCGGGGTGAAAATACCATTGCCGTCTTCGCGGTTCAACCAGACTTCACCGTCAAGCACATCCAATCCATTTCCACTGAGGGTGACTTCCCGCGGGACTTCAACCTCAGTCGTGATGAATCCTACCTCCTGGCTTCCAACCAGAACACTGATAATTTAACCTTGTACAAGCGTGATGCTACTACTGGGAAGCTCACCCTACTCCAAAAGGACGTTGCCTGCCCAGAACCGGTTTGCGTCCAACGCTTCAACTAGTTTATAAAAGGCGCTGTGACTTAAGGCTGTTAGATCGATCAAAAGTCAATAGCGCAGTATACAAATAGGGGCATGACTACGAAGTCGTAAACGACTTCTGTCATGCCCCTTTTAGACTAGCTTACCCTATCTTTTACCCAGCGCCCGTTTAAAATCAGCCGGAACTGGCGCCGTTACCGTAATCCAGTCCTGTTTAAAGGGACTATAAAACTGCATCCAGTAGCAATGAAGGGCCTGACGGTCAATTAGCCGCCCCGCTGGCGCCCCGTACATCTCATCCCCCACTAAGGGGTGACCTAAGAAGCTAAAATGCACCCGGATCTGGTGGGTCCGGCCGGTGTGCAACCTAATTTTCACTAGGGAGCGGTCATCCCGGGCCGTTTCTAACCAATATTCAGTGACGGACGGCTTCCCATCCGGAGCAACTTGACGTTTAACAAAGGATTCCGGGTCCCGCCGGATCGGCGCATCAATATAACCGTGTTCGGTTGTTAACCGCCCCGTCACTAACGCGTAATAGTTTTTCTTCACCTGGTGTTTTTTCAACTGGCGGTCCAGAACAGCGTGGGCAAAACGGTGCTTGGGGAAAACCACCAGCCCGCTAGTATCCTTGTCCAACCGGGTAGCAACGTGGGTAACCTGGTTTTCATAACCCTGGTGATGATAGTAATACTTAACGCGGTTAACTAAGCTATCAGCCACTGCCACATTATGTGCCGGAACAGTGGCAACCCCGGCCGGCTTATTCAAGACTAAAAAGTCCCGGTCCTCATACGCGATTTGAATTGGTGCGCTACACTCGTCAACATGGTCATTAGCCTCTTCGGGTGGGATTACAATTGAATAGGTATCGCCGAAGTGAACCATGTCAATCGCCCACTTCGGCTCACCATTAATTAACATTTGTCCCCCGTGGTAGATCACCACCTTCAACAGTGAGGTGGTGACCCCACTCATCTTAAGTGCTGACCGTAACTTCCGCGGTGTTTCATGGTCGTATTGCCAAGTAAACTCCATTACTTGCCACCGCCAATAAAGGAGTCCTTGACCCGGTTCCAAAAGTTAGTGTGCCGGTAACGGGCAAAGTAAATCCGCTTCTTAGAAACCTGGTAGGAAACTTCCAGCAAGTAATGGTGGCCCTGATCCTTGGTCAACCGCATCTGTTCCCGATCAACAGTCATCACGTGGTCGTTGATGTCCCGCAAGCGGAGCATTAGCTTGGTATCCGCTCCAAAGATGATCGGTGAACCCAACGTTCTAAAGACCCGGTTATTTAGTGAAGCCATTTCAGCTAGTTGGAAACCAATACTATTGGGGTCCATGATGGCACCACCAACGGATTTATTGTAGGCCGTTGACCCGGTTGGGGTTGAAATGCAGAGCCCGTCTCCCCGAAAATTTTCAAATAATTGGTTATTAATGTAA
Organism: Limosilactobacillus sp.; assembly: GCF_051873035.1. GTDB lineage: Bacteria > Bacillota > Bacilli > Lactobacillales > Lactobacillaceae > Limosilactobacillus. The sequence continues at coordinate 4,471 of NZ_JBJEEL010000055.1, read as the reverse complement.
ACGTCACAAACCATCGTCCGGGTGATATTGCGGATGGTAGACTCGTTTAAGGCAACGTACTTTTCCACCGTGCCGTCGGAATAAACCGCCCGCATATCCAATAATGGGTATGACACGGACTGCCCACTATCCTGGACCAGGCTGTCAACTAGGTCATCAATTTCAAAATTGCGCCAGTCGGTGTAAAAGCCCAGGTGGCCGGTGTGGATTCCCACAAAGCGGATCTGGTCGAGCTTATCAATATAGTGGTGGAAGGCGGAAAGAAGGGTACCATCCCCGCCGATTGTAATCACCACTTCAGGATGTTTTTCATCATAGTCAAGTCCGGCCCGTTCGATTTCTGCCCGTAGCAGTTTAGTTACTCGTTGTGACTCCCCGGTCTCATTATTGTAAATTGCGACTTTCATTTGCTACTCCTTTGGTAAATCATCGTCACTGCCCGCCTGATGCTGGGTGGACTTTTTATACGAAAATAGGTTTTGGGCCTCTTGGATCTCTTCGCGAATTTCGGACATCTCATTATCTAGCCGGAAGGCCGCCTCGGCCGCCCGTTGTAGCCGGGCCGATAACTCTTCCGGAAATTCTCCCTGGTACTTGTAGTTTAAGGAGTGTTCAATCGTTGCCCAAAAGTTCATCGCAAGTGTCCGAATCTGAATTTCTGCCAGGATCCGCTTTTCCCCCGTCACCAACTGAACGGGATACTCAATTACGATGTGGTAGGAACGGTAACCACTTGGCTTAACGTTTGAAATGTAGTCCCGTTCTTCCAAAATGGTCATATCACTCCGCTGGCGTAACAGATCGACCACCTCATAAATATCTTCGACAAATTGACACATGATCCGCAGACCAGCAATATCTTGCATGTCCTGTTCTAGGCGATCCGGTTGGACATGGCGACGAATCATCTTTTCTTTAATACTATCGACCGGTTTAACCCGTCCCGTCACAAACTCAATTGGCGAATGACGTTCTGCATCTTGGTACTGCTTACGCATTCCACGCAGCTTTACCTTTAATTCATTGACGGCCTGTTGATATGGCAAGAGAAAGTGTTGCCAGTTTTCAATCATAACTTTAGCCTCCTGTTAAATCTCGCTCTTATTTTAGCATACTTTCATATTCACACAGAGCCTTTCACCAGAAACAAATTACTTTACAAAGAAGGGGCAATTTGTCACAATAACAGTTGTGAATGTTAGCTATGATGATTGGAGGAGCAGCAATGCTTGAAATTCACTTATTTGTGAACCCGCTGGGGATGCGGTGTTTTCGGTGTGAAAATGACGTTTTACGGGTTGATCAAAATTTGAATGCAAAGATTTCTTACCAATTTATCCCAATGTTTAATATGCAGACCATTGCGGATACCATTAAACTCTACCAGCTTAGCCCCTGTGATCTTAAAGTTCGGCAGGAGGTTGCTGACACCCTCTACCAGGTTATCCTGGACTATAAAGCAGCCCTCTTTCAAGGAGGACGACGCGGTCGCCAGTACCTCCTGCGGCTCCAAGACTCCATGGTAAAGCAGGGTTGGCATTACTCCGATCAATTAGCCCGTCAAGTCGCTAAGCAAAGTGGCCTCGATCTAGAGATGTTTTTGGAAGACCGTCACTCGACAATTGCTAAAGAGGCCTTCAAAAAGGACCAGGAGATTGCGCATTCCCTGGGGGTAACGACGACCATGACCGCTGTCGTTTATGACTCAAAGGAACCGCAGTATGGTTACCTAATCCCGCGCTTTGACTATGAAACGTTAATTGAGTCTTACCGCCACCACACCTTTAACCCTCAACAATCGGGAAAGGAATTTGCTGAGCAGTATCATCCCCACGCCCTACGAATTATCAAAAGTAATTAATAGATTAAGTTACACATCGTATACGAATGAGGTCCAGAGTTCGGCTTTTACCGGGCTCTGGACCTCATTTGTGTATTTATATCTTCAAAGATCAACCTTAGTACTGGAGTCGCTCCGCCTTAAAGGCCAGTGCAACTAACTTTCCTAATAGTTTGGTCAAGTGGGTCATCGCCACCGTTGCCATCTGGTCATTGGCCGCCGTTCGCTCCGCAATTGTCACTGTTTCTTGCCGGTCAGTAGCTAACTGTAGTTGCCGTGTTGCCGCCATTACATCTTCGGCACACTGTTCCGCTAACGGCTGACTTTGCCGATAATTCCGATCTCCCAACGCCGCTAACGTATGAACTAACCAGTACATATTGTTTGGTGAGTACTGACTTGTCGTGTCACGGTACGGTGCCGGTGTATCGTTAACGTTTGCATAAAACGGTACCAGGGCGTTAAAGGTATTGGGACCAAAGGCCAACCAGTGGATACCGGCCAATTCTTTAGTGACGTTATTACGAATTTGCAAAACGTGAAGCTCCAGGTTACGGTTTAAGGCAATCGAACGAAACGGAGCAACTCGATCGGCCGGTTGCCGATAAGGATCAAAGGCTGTGGCCTGGTAATGGGAACTCATTACCTGTTTGATCTTTTCCACGGTGAGCCGGTTATCAGGAACACAGGCAAATGGCAGGTCGTAGTCAGTCGGCTGGCTATCATGACGACCGCCACCCAGGCGAGACTGAACGTACCAGGCCCGCGGGTTATTGTAAACCTGATCCTGGTTGCTGGCACTACCGAAGATTAACCGGAAATTATAACCCTGGCGACCGGGATTAAGTTGGTACTTTTCAATCAAATCCTTTAAGTCGGCTGAGCACATCGTTGTCGGTGCGGCAAAGTCGAATTCGGCAATGTTAAACCTATTGGGGGCAATCACATAGGCGTTATCTGGAACCCGGACCGCGGCCCAGTGGTGACCACCAATCGTCTCCAAGTACCAAACCTCATCCCGGTCACTAAAGGCAATCGCGTTCGCTTCGTAAGTACCGTACTTAGTTAATAGCCGGCCGAGCCGTTCAACCCCTTCACGGGCCGACGAGATATATGGCAGCACTAGTGTGAGAAAATCCTCTTCACCAATCCCATCTACCGTATTATAAGGGTCGATCGCCCGAATCCGGGCATTTGAAGTAATGGTTTCCGTGGCCGTCATCGCAACATTAGCAGTGTTTATTCCACCAGCCGCAAAGATCCCTTCACTATCATCGGCATCCGGTGTAGCGGTATACGCAAAACGGGCCGGTGGCAGGTCACTTTGAAACTGGCTCCCCTTGCTTTGATAATGGTGTGGCTGGTCCGCCGGTTGAATCACCACAAACCGCTGGGAGTCAAACGCATTACCGTAGTCCTCCTCACGGCAAATAATGGTGGACCCATCAATGGTGGCCGCTTTTCCTGCTAAAAACATCGTACACGTATGGTCGCTCATCTAGTACACGTCCCTTCGCTTTAATTACAATTTAAATTTTAACATGGCCGGTCAAGAGCGGCTAACTTTAGTGCTAAGTTATTAAACCAGCGCGGATGCCGAAAAAGGACAACCCGGCCCCCAATCAACTTAATTATGCCGGCCGCGACGAGTTCTTGACTATACTGGTCACACACCAGTCGGTATGGCGGTCGAACCAGGCAGGGAAAGGCTAACCAATTCGGCTGCCCCAATTGGATTAACCACCGGTACCACTCGTCTGGTGTCCAGGCCGAAAAAAGTGGTAAATCGTTGAGGCCCACCACAACTTTAATCCGCCAATAAATTAACTCCCCCACCATCACCGGCCATGAAGGCTTCGTATCATGACAAACAAGGGGACAACACGCTAACGATCGCGGCCCCAGTCGGGTACCAACTAGTTGTACTAACTGCTTAACCTGGGAGGTAACTGGTAACGGTCGCTGTAAATGGTAAATTTGGTTTTGAATAATTAGGACACGGTCCTTAATACGACCAGTAAAGGAACACCGCGTCCGGTCTGAAACCGCTTTGATACCTTGGCTGGCCGTATCCCAATATAACAGTGTTAATTGTCCGGTAACCCGCTGGGTAAACTGCGCCTGCTTCTTTTTAGAAAGGTGGTGGTGATACGGCTTCCCTAACAACCACCAGGGGTTAATTCCTAGTTGAAGATAACCCCGATTTCGTTCCTGCAATCGTTCAATTGAAAGGGGACTGCACTGAAACTCCACGGCAATTAACTGCTGTTGCTGGTCCCGAAATAAGAGGTCTGGACGTTGCTTAATTGCCGGTAGGTAGACTTCTAATTGCGGTTGATAGCCGCATAACCGGAGCCAGTGCCATAGTTGTTGTTTACCAGTCAGGTGTTCCGCCGTTTCACCCTCACTAACGTTGCAATTAGCCCCTGGTAAGTGGGCAAAATGAGCAACCTTTAATTTCCCCCGCCGAAGTTGAACGCGGGATTGACAAGCGGGACACCAATAGTGAGTGTGGGGATGAGCATTACTGGCTAGTACTAACCCCGCTGCGGATTCTGCAATTAACAAAAAAATCCGGGTCTACACTTTCTGGTATTGATGAAAATCAATGCCAGTTTTTTTGTACGCAAA